>CAUPUT010000013.1:0-14250 GCA_963514615.1 uncultured Treponema sp. | reverse complement strand
TCCCGGCGCCGAAAAACATTGCAAAGAGTGCAAAGCCGACAATGATACAATCCCGCAGGCCTTTCTTCATAGAGGGTCTCCTGATATAGTAATTTACGCTAATCCGTCGATATAACCGTTTACAAGGTCTATACGGAGTGCCTGAGGTTCTTTTGGCAGCCCCGGCATCCGCATCATGTCGCCCATAACCGCAACAATCATTTCGGCGCCGTTGTTTACAATAATTTCGCGGACAGTCATATCGAACTGAGCCGGAACGCCGAGTTTTTTGGGATCATCGGAAAAAGAATACTGCGTTTTTGCGATACATACCGGATAGGAATCGACACCCCATGTACTAATCCGCTTTAGCGTTTTTTCCGCATCGGCAGAGTAAGCAACACTTTTAGCGCAGTACACCTGTTTGCATATTTTTTCTATTTTGGTCTTGATATCATCGCTATCCTGATAGATAAACGCAAGCGGCTTTGACGGTTCGGTTTCAATCAATCCTGAAACGGTACGGGCAAAATCCGTTGCACCCGCCCCTCCGTCGGAAAAGGCGCTATTTACGGCAAACGGCACTCCGATATTTCGGCAGTATGCACAAAGGCACTCGATTTCTTCTTCGGTATCGTAATCGTATTTATTCAACGCCACTAACACCGTCTGTCCGAACTTGCACAAATTTTCAACATGCTTATCCATATTCTTAAATCCATGGACGAGCGCCTCTTTATTGGGCTTGGACAACTCCGTTTCTTGAACGCCGCCCTGTAATTTTAGCCCGCCGGTCGTAACGACAAGCACAGTTAAGGCAGGTGAAAGTCCCGCTTTGCGGCATTTAATATCAAAGAATTTTTCAGCGCCTAAATCGGCTCCGAATCCCGCTTCGGTAATAACGTAATCACCGTACGTAAGGGCGGTTTTGGTCGCGATAACGGAATTGCACCCGTGCGCGATATTTGCGAACGGACCGCCGTGTACAAATGCGGGTGTATTTTCGGTAGTTTGTACCAAATTCGGATTAATCGCATTTTTAAGCAGTACGGTAATGGCTCCGGCGGCGCCGAGGTCTTTAACCGTAAACGGCGTATTGTCCGGCCGGTAGCCGAGGATAATCTTTTCTATGCGGCGGCGTAAATCGTCGATGTCGGAAGCGAGGCATAAAATCGCCATAATCTCCGAAGCGGCGGTTATATCAAACCCCGATTCGGCAGGAACGCCGTTCCCCTCACCAAGACCGGTAACAATTGAACGGAGCGCGCGGTCATTGACATCAAGCACTCGTTTCCAAACTACTTTTTTTAAGCCCTGCGGTGTATTCTGTGTCCTAAATACGTAGTTATCCAGCAACGCGCTGATCATATTGTGTGCTGAGGTAACGGCGTGGAAGTCGCCGGTAAAATGTAAATTAATCTCTTCCATAGGGAGCACTTGTGCATAACCACCGCCGGCCGCCCCGCCTTTCATCCCGAAGCAGGGGCCGAGCGAAGGTTCACGCAGTGCCAACACTGCATTTTTACCGATTTTCCGTAAGCCGAGCGCCAAACCGATGGAAACAGTCGTCTTCCCGATTCCCGATTTTGTCGGTGTCATGGAAGTAACGAGGATGAGTTTATGCTCTTTTATGCGGGCGGGAACAATAGACGTATACGGAATTTTCGCCGTATAAAAGCCATACGGAATTACGGAAGAAGAATCTATTTGAAGTTCCGCTGCGATTTCTTGTATCGGTTTAAGCGAAGTCTCGCGCGCTATCCGGATATCGGGTTTCATGCGTGCGAGTGTACAATAATCGTATGAAAAAAACAAGGTAACGTCCTTTTGAAATATACGGTACATCTACTGCGTCGCACGGTAAAAAAGTGTCCTCAACGTATCAAAGATACGCCTGCGGTACTTTTTTACCTAGCTCCTTGTATCTGTACCGTCTATTTCAAAAGGCTGACGGAAAAGGCATTTCAGAACGGACAGGGTTGTCCGGGGTTATAAGCAGCAGCGGGGATGTCGAAAAAGTAACCAACTTTTGAGACATCCCCGTAGCCAAAGGATGAACACGGATGTTCATTCTTTGGCGATTCTCCGCTATTTTTTGGGAAAAAACTTCTTTTTCAGCATCGCTTCAACGACGGGAGGCACCATCGTCGATACATCACCGCCGAAAGCCGCAAGCTCTTTAATTGAACTGGAACGCAATACAAAAAACTTGGGGTCGGGTACAAGAAACAGCGTTTCTATCTGCGGGTTTAAGCTTTTATTCATCATGGCTAAATCGAATTCATATAAAAAATCATTATCGTTTCGGACTCCACGGATAAGAACGTCCGCTTGAATTTTTTTTGCGTAATCGACAATAAGCGAATCCCATAAATGTACCGAAACATTATCCCAACGAGAAACCAGCTTTTGTATAACATCCAGCCGTTCCTCGCCGGAAAAACAATAACTCTTGTTTTTATTTACAGCAATGACGACGTGTATTTCTGAAAAGAGTTTTTGGGCGCGCTCGATAATATTCAAATGTCCGAAAGTCGGAGGGTCAAATGAACCTGCAAAGACAGCTTTTACCATAGTGAAGCACATTCCTTTATTCTACAATACAATAGAGTACCGCTAAAAACTCAAGGCCGATTTTTAACGGTGACCGATAGTGTCTATTGTATCGCATAAAAGACTAAACCGCAAATAGTTTTTTAAGGAGCCGCGGCATCTTTAGGATTTATGATTGGATATTTTACCTGCATACTCTGATGCAGCATTAAGAAACACGCACGATTAAAGACTGGAAAATGGAAGTTTTGGAAAAGTAAACCGCAAAGCCCGTAAGCTCTGCGGTGAATGAATGCCTAGGAGAAATATTACCTGCTAAACTACGGCAGCGGATTATACCGCTCTCCATAATCGTAGGTATCAAGCTGTTCGTGTTTTTTAAAGAAGTTTACAACCAGATAGGTAAAAGGGGTAAAAACTACTTCTATCGTTGTCTTAAAAAGATAATTGGAAAAAGCCATTACAATTAAAACAGAAGTTGCATATAGTCCCGAAAAGGCAATCGCTACAAAGATGATACTGTCCAGCAGTTCCCCGACCAAGGTGGAACCGATGGTGCGCATCCACAGGTGTTTGCCGTTGGTAAGTATCTTCATTTTAGAAAGAACGGTAGAATTGCTGTACTCGCCGATAAAGTAACCGCAGATACTACCTGCGCTGATGCGGGGCATTTGCAGCAAAATATTATTAAAATCGCTTTGCAGATTCCAGCCGCCCTCTGCCGGTAGAATACTCACCAGCCAGACATTGAACGTCATAAAAATAAGGACGACAAAACCTGTCCAAATAACTTTCCGCGTATCCCGATAGCCGTACACCTCAGTCAGCACATCGCCGAAGATATACGAAAACGGAAAAAGCAGCGTACCGCCGTCAAATACGAAGGGCCCGATCTGCACCATTTTTACTGCCAAAATATTCGACAGTACCAATACACCGATAAAGAGTCCGGAAAGAACCGGCAAGAAATTCTTTTTCTTCATGAAGCCCTTGGCTTCATCTGCTAAAATAGTGTCATTCATTATTTTATTATAGCAAAATCGGAACAGCAGTGATATACTAAATATATTGATTAAAAGTGTATTATCTGAGGAGGTAATATGAAAACAATATTAGTAACAGGAGCCCTCGGTCAAATCGGCAGTGAGCTGGTTATGCACCTACGCAAGACCTACGGCGGCAGCAATGTAATTGCAAGTGATGTAGTTAAAAAAGACATGCCGGAAGTGCTTGAATCCGGGCCTTTTGAGCAGCTAAACGTATTGGAACCGCAGAAGGTTGCCGATGTATGTAAAAAATATAAGGTCGATACCGTTATACACTTAGCAGCGCTTCTTTCCGCTGTTGCAGAACGCGATCCGCAAATGGCATTCAACATCAATATCCACGGATTATACAATATGCTGGAAATCGCCCGGGAAAACAAATACCGGTTCTTCGTACCCAGCTCCATCGCCGCGTTTGGTCCGGGTACCCCGCAGGATAAAACCCCGCAGGATACCATTCAGCGCCCCACTTCGATGTACGGCGTAACAAAGGTCTCGGGAGAGCTGCTGTGCGACTACTACCACAAGCGCTTCGGTGTAGACACCCGCGGCGTTCGTTTCCCCGGTCTTATTTCGTACACTACCCTACCCGGCGGCGGCACTACCGACTATGCTGTTGACATTTATTACGAAGCGCTCAAGAACAAAAAATACGAGTGCTTTATTAAAGAAGGCACCTATATGGACATGATGTATATGCCCGATGCCCTCAAAGCAGTACAGCAGCTTTTGGAAACAGATGAGGCAAACTTAGTCCACCGCAACGCCTTTAATATCGCTTCCATGAGCTTCACACCGGAAATTATCGCAGCGGAAATTAAAAAGCACATCCCGGAATTCCAGATAACCTACAAAGTTGACCCCATGCGGCAAGCAATCGCCGATTCATGGCCGAACTCCATCGACGACACCTGCGCACGAAATGAATGGAACTGGAAACCCGAATACACACTGGAAACGATGACCGTCGATATGCTGGAAAAACTGAGCAAGAGGCTCGGTGTTGCGTATCATTCGGCACGGAAATAAAGAAACGTTGCAATGAGCATTAAATTTCATTAAGGAGAAAACAATGAGCAATATTCATGAAATGGCTTTTTTAAAAGAAAAAGTACAGGAATTAAAAGATCAAGGCTTGTATAAGGTGCCGGTAACCCTTGACGGACCGAACGAGGCAGAATGCAGTATTAATGGAAAGAAAGTTATCAACCTTTCATCAAATAACTATCTGGGTTTTGCAAACCATCCCCGCTTAAAGAAGGCTGCAATCGCAGCTATTGAGACTTACGGAGCGGGAGCCGGTGCTGTCCGCCCCATCATCGGAAACATGAAGATTCACGATGAACTCGAAACTCTGCTTGCTACATTCAAGCGGGAAGAAGCGGTGCTGGCTTTCCAGTCAGGCTTTAACTGCAACGCCGGTGTTATTCAAGCGGTTACCGACAAGGGCGACCTCATCCTATCCGATGAATTAAACCATGCGTCCATCATCGACGGCTCCCGCCTTTCAAAAGCCGATAAGGCAGTGTTTAAGCACTCCGACATGGCAGACTTAGAGCGGGTTTTAAAAGAGAAGCGCCCTAACTACCGCAACATCCTCATCATCACCGACGGCGTGTTCTCCATGGACGGCGACATTGCCAAACTGCCGGAAATCGTTGCCCTTGCAGAAAAATACGAGTGCTTAACCTACGTGGATGACGCCCATGCAAGCGGTGTATTAGGCGAAAGCGGACGCGGCTCCGTTGACCACTTCCACCTGCACGGCAGAGTAGACTTTGCAATCGGCACCCTGTCCAAGGCAATCGGCGTTGTCGGCGGCTATGTTGCCGGTAAGCAGGTTACCATCGACTGGCTGAAAAACCGCGGACGTCCCTTCCTGTTCTCCACCGGACTCCCCCCCGCCGCTATCGGCGCTTGTATCGAAGCCATCAAAATGCTGATGGAATCAACCGAATACACTGACCGGCTGTGGAAAAATGCCCGCTACTTCAAAGAAAAGCTCGCTCGACTCGGCTTTAACACCGGACATAGCGAAACCCCCATTACACCGGTCATCATCGGGGAAGAATCAAAAACCCTTGAGTTCTCCAAAAAGCTCTTTGAAAACGGCTTATTCATCGGACCGATCGTGTTCCCCACCGTACCCAAAGGCACCGGACGCGTCCGCTGTATGGTAACGGCAGGACACACCACCGAACAGCTCGACCGCGCTATCGCCATCTTCGAAAAAGTCGGAAAAGAGATGGGCATTATCGCATAAGCAGATCCTAAAATGAGAAGAGACGGAAGCTATGATACAGTTCCGGTGATACGGACTGAGTCGTACAGACATTGGCCGACACGGTTCGTATAGCCTTTCGTCTCTTTATCTTTTTACAGATGCCCTATAGTCACAGAAAAATTCATTTTTAAAAGCACCTCATTATTTGCGGTGCAACTTATTTACTCAAAGAGGAACACTCATGGGAAGTTTAGACTTTTTACTAAAGGATTATCAATTTAAAAAATATAAGAATGTATATGCAGGGATGCTGCAAGGATTTTATACGATTTTTCACGTAGATGCCAATGCGAAGAAATGTATCCTTACCATCGGCGCTTCTAAGGCAGAAAATGGAGAAGACTTGTTCGCCCTTTTGCAATCGCGGCTTTGCGAAATAAAAAAAGTAAAAACGCGTATCGATAACGCAACATTAATCTTTGAATATCCTACGCCCGCATTAGGCAATTATAAGAAAACATTTGATTTGCTGAATGATACCGTTATCCCATTCCTGATAGAGAATAAGTATAAATCCGGCGGATTTATCTATGGTAAAAATGATGGAACGATACGGTTGTTTCAAATAGGACAACAATACCTGTATCTAACCGAGGCAGAGCGGGCGGAAAAAGAAGCCGATCTTACCGATCAAAAAGAAAAAGACAAAAACACGCAAGAAAATTTTTTACTCGGTACATTGGGCGTTATCGGCGTTGCATTAGCGGGAATCATACTGTATGTTATCGTCGGAAAATTAAATCTCTATGTTTGGGCGATTCCTGCCTTGCTCAGCGCAATATCCTATGCTGTATATAAACGGTTGGGAAAAAAAACAACCGTAAAAGCCATCGTTATGATTTTTATTGTGTTGTGCATCGCGCTCGTAGCGGCAACCGTATTGGAATACGGCTGGCGTATCTACGAGGTAGTACACGAAAACCCCGAGAATGAACTTATTAGTTTCTTTGACGTTTTAAAAGAAACGCCGGAGCTTATATTCACTGAACCGGACATCGCAAAGCTGGTTAGAAGAGATCTATTGATAAACGGCGGAGTCTTAATACTGTCCTCAATTCTTACAATGGTGATCGCTTACAGGCAAGAAGTACGGTTTATCAAAATAACAAGATTGGATTAAGTATAAAAAGTCATTGCATTATGCTGTATCAGTTATCAGAGGAGAGCCGATATGTTCGGATTGCGATTTGTAAAATTTGAACCAAATGAATATATTCACGTAATTAAAAAAGGACGTGTGGTAAAAAAAGGCCGCGGGCTTTCGTTTTGGTTTTATAAACCTTCGACTTCGATTATTACCGTTCCGCTTGAAACAAAAAACGTGCCGTTCATGTTTGAAGAGCTTTCGAGTGATTATCAAACGCTGACCATACAAGGTGATTTGATCTATAAAATAACCGATACCGAAAAAATTATCGATCAAGTTAATTTCTCCGTCGATCTTAAAAATTATGCGTACCTCTCGGATGATCCTGAAAAATTGAGCCGGATTATTATCAATTTGGTAAATACGATGACCAAAACCGAAGTTTCCAAGCTGCCTTTGCGGGAAGCGATACAATCAATTGATCGAATTGCAGGGGCATTAAAAGAAGCGGTGCAGCACAACGAATATCTGCAAAATTTGGGAATTACAATCACAAATATCAATATTCTTTCAATCTTGCCGAACAAAGAAACAGCGCGGGCGTTGGAAGCGGAAACGCGAGAAAATATTCTGCGCGAAGCGGATGATGCGGTGTACAAGCGGCGTAATGCAGCGGTAGAGCAGGAGCGAAAAATAAAAGAAAACGAATTGAACACGCAGATTGCAGTTGAAGAAAAACAACGGCAAATTATGGAAGCGCACATGGAGGGAAAACGAGCGGTTCAAGAAAAGAAGCGGGTTATTTTACAGGAAGATATGGCGTTCAAAATTAAGCAGGAGCAGGAAAATGCGAAGCTTATTGAAATTTCCGTTAAGAACAAGAAGACCGAGGCGGATATTAAAGCCTATTCACTAAACGCCGTTCTGGAGCCGATGTCCAAGATCAATCCCGAAATTATCAAAGCGCTTTCTTCAATCGGTATGGCACCCGAAAAGCTGATCGCAAATGCGTTTACCGGACTCGCGGAAAATGCCGGTAAAATCGGTGAACTGAACATCAGTTCGGAACTATTACAGCAGCTGATGAAAAAATAATGGACAGGCTGATTATTATCCGCCGTCCGACTCGTTTGGATGCGCTCGTCGCGCGGTTTAATACAAAGCAGCAGGCTCAATTTTACATCGAACATCTGAATGCGGATTTTAAGGATTATGAAGCGGAACACGAAACGTACTATGCGGTATTGGATAGGCTGGTAAAAACCGCGCAAGGTATCGGCAACGTACAAGTTATCGACTGGAAATTTTTACCGAATTTTATATTCGGCAAAAATGATACGGTTATCACCGTCGGACAGGACGGTCTTATCGCCAATACTCTGAAATATCTGGAAGCACAAAAACTGATCGGCATTAATCCCGATCCGAGCAGGTGGGACGGAGTCCTATCTCAGTTTTCCGTAGATGAGGCCGGAACGGTTATCAGGCAGGCGTTGAATGATGAAGCAGCCGTAAAGCAGGTTACCAAAGCGAAAGTACAGCTTTCCGATAATCAGGTACTGTATGCCGTCAATGATTTTTTTATCGGTGTTAAAAATCATGCGTCGGCGCGGTATGCTATTACGGTCGATGGAGCCGTAGAAAATCAATCTTCAAGCGGCATTATCGTTTCTACGCCTCTTGGACGTTCCGGTTGGATGAAAAGCGTATTGGCAGGCGCTTCGGGAATTACCGGCCGCTTATCAAAACAATCGCTCGCAATTAAAGCAAAGTCCGTCATCGATTGGGGCAAAGAACAGCTCACCTTTGCCGTGAGGGAACCGTTCCCGAGCGTCAACACCGGTACAAAGATTATTTTCGGTTCTATCACCCCCGGTACGGATTTTTGTGTCGAATCGAGGATGGGAGAAAACGGCATCATCTTTTCCGACGGCATTCAAGATGATTATCTGGATTTTAATTATTCGGTTGTCGCGCGTATTTCCATTGCAGATTCCAAAGGCAATATCGTGGTGAAATAGAGCGGCTGTTTCCTTTCGAACCTTAGGAACCAAGTCTACATTGGAGACCAACTGTGCAGCTCCTTCTATACTTCGCCTATAGCCGACCGCCTTTATAAAATCTCCGGTTTCCTGTATACTGCATTTCATGCGAGTTACTACGGAAAAGATCGTATTCGGAGGGAAAGCTCTTGCGCGGCTAGACGGGAAAACGGTATTTATCCCTTTTGCGCTCCCCGATGAAAAACTCGACATCACTGTTACGGCAAACAGACGCGATTACAGCGAAGCCGTTATTAAAAAAATCATTACCCCTTCTCCACACCGAACTGAACCGTCCTGCCCGTATTTCGGGCAATGCGGCGGATGTAATCTGCAAATGGCTGATGACGCATATCAGCAAACACTCCGTCAAGCAATGGTAGAAGAGCTTTTTAACCGAGCACATATTACCCCCGAACGTCCGCCGGTTTTTATCGCAGGACCGGCATGGGAATACCGGAACAGGTTTCAATTTCATGCAGATAAAAACGGAACAATCGGAATGCACGGATTTGCAAGCAACACCGTTATCTCTGTACAAGATTGCCCCATCGCGGCGCATGCATTGCGTACCGTGTTGCAGCAAGGCACACTGCAAAAACTTTTCTCCCGCAATAAAAAGATTGACAAAGATCGGTACCATGTTTTCGCACAAGATACTGTCTACAGTCCGGTTAATCCCAACGCTTCGGCGCGTGTAAAAGATGTCGTGTTGAATTTTAGCGTATTCGGCTTTTTTCAATCGAATATTGCAATGCTTGAAAAACTGATTGACCCCATTGTTAATATGCCGACTTGTACGCGGATACTCGACTTTTATGCAGGCGTCGGGACGTTTTCCGCTTTTTTAACGGATAAAGCTACCGAGCTTCATCTGGTGGAACACAACGAGCGAGCACTCATCACGGCACAGCAAAACCTCAACCGGATTATTGCGAAAAAAAACAGCGCTTGCCGCTGCTTTTTCCATACGGTGTCCGATGCCGCATGGCCGGACATCCCCGCCGCACAGCTCGCTTATGATGTTGTTGTCATCGATCCGCCGCGGCAAGGCATCCACGAACGGGCGCTTACCTATCTGGGGTACGCAAAAATCCCGCACATCCGCTATGTTTCCTGCAATCCTGCAACCTTTGTCCGCGATGCAAAAAAATTAACCGCATTGGGGTACCGATTTATTGAATACCGGTTATTCGACTTTTATCCGCAGACACACCATTGCGAAATTTTAGGAATTTTCACCCGATGAAAAAAACACCGAGCCTTTTGAATATCCTATTTACCGCACTCTTATCGTTGATTTTTTTGTTTATTCCGGTCGAATTACTGACTACGCAAACCGAACAGGCACAATGGTCGGCGGTTATGGCCGGCGAAACACTCTGCGATCCTGTCTTACACGGAGAATATATTTATACGTTAAGTTCGGATCAGGCTCTTAACTGCATCGAT
The DNA here is from genome assembly GCA_963514615.1 of uncultured Treponema sp. Lineage (GTDB taxonomy): Bacteria > Spirochaetota > Spirochaetia > Treponematales > Treponemataceae > Treponema. The sequence goes on along the minus strand of CAUPUT010000013.1, from coordinate 3,807 downwards.
TATACCGGCTCCTTTGTGTGGCGGAGAAATATCGAGCGAACAATAAAACCGTTTTTAACCGTTTCCAATTCCGGCATACTGATCATTGCAGATGAATCGAGAGTACTGCAGGCGGTTTCAGGTCAGGGGATTTATCTGTGGTCGATACGACTGCCTGAACCGGCGCTCTATGCTCCCTACAGTACAACCGACGGCAGAATATGCGTACTTACGCGATCCAATCTTTACTGTTTTTCCGTAAAAGGGAAACTCAAGTGGCAGGTCAAATTATCCGCTCCGCCGACACGACAGTTGTGCGAAACGGGTGCGGCGTCATTGTTACTAACACTTACGAACAAAGATTTTTTAACCGTCTCCCTCACCGGACAAGTGTTAAACGCAAAGACCTTAAAAAAAGATATTGCCGCACTCTCCGCTGCTCCCGGCGGATATGTGCTAGGTACCGACGACGGCATCCTCGCTTATTACCACAGCAAAACCGGCTCCTGCGGGAACGAGGCTGACGCCGCTGAAACGAGCGATGGTTTTGCCGTCTGGCAAACACAGGAAACAGCCCCCCTGTTTATGCAGAACTCAGGTGATGAACTGGTGTGCATATACGCCGACGGCACCGTTTCGACGAGAAGTATTACCTCTAATAAAATCAACTGGACGACGAAATTAAAGAGCCGCATAACGCTGCCGGTATATTATTCCAAAACGGACGGTGAATATTACATCGCCTGTAAAGGATTTGCAGCAATTATCAACGGAACGGGAACCGTAAAGCGGGAACAAAAGCTCGCCGCGTCCGCTTTTCTGCCGGTTATCACACCGAGCGGTATTCTTATTGCCATTGATGATTGGGTTATCAACAGCTGGTACATGGATACAAAGATTATGCAAAGCAAGCCTCAGTCGAAAGAACTACCTCAATATCAAATTTTAAGAATACAAGAACAAGCACAAACACTGCCCTTTTTTGTTCCTTACGGAGACACTGCAACTCTTTTAGCAGGTATCGATGATGCTATTACAAAGGGAGCGATCGGTACGGATGAAGCTGCCTATGCGCTGACTTTGCAAACTATTTTAACAAATAATCAGCGGGCAGCATATTTCCCATACAATTTTACGGTTTACGAACGGGCGCGGGCGGCTGAACTGCTCGGTTTATTGGAATCGTTGGAATATCGTACCATCCTACTGGACGAGGCCTCAAAAACCACCGATCCGACGTTAGCCGTTGCAATCATCCGTGCATTGGGGTTTATTGCATCCGACCCTGACGGGAGCTCAATCGAAGCGATTCAGCTATTATTACAACGCTGTGGGGTACGCTCCTATGAACCGGCTTATGCCGCCTGCGATGCCTTGACCGAAATTGCAAAGTACGGCGATAAACAAACAGCAAGCTCTGCCATTAAAGCTCTTTTTACTATCGCTGCAAGCGCCTTTCCCGAAAATATTAAGCAGTACGCAAGACAAAAAATAAAAACTATAGTAGAATAGCACCGAACGTTGTTTTACCGAGAATCTTTCTTCCGTCGGGATACATCCTAAAGGTTCGGAATTTCTCTGTATTGTGAATCTCTAACAACTGGACTTTTAGAGATTTCCTATTATTTTCACAGAAAGGGGTTGTTCGATGAAAAGAATAGCGCTTATATGCCTCTGTACGATCGCCTTTATCGGTTCGACTTTTGCAATAGAAGTCGATCAAAATGAATTGAGACAGACCGGAAATACACCGATTGAATTTATCAACTACACAGGACCTCACGCCGAAATTGATTCTCTGCGAGCCATCGCCGGAATCGGAGAATCGCTTGCGGGAGCTGCTCAAAGAGGACGTGCAGGTGATCTTAACCGCTATGCCGTTATCCATGCCGTTGATCCATCGGTAAAAACAGGCCTTGATGCGGATATAATGATTATCGGAAGCGGCGCAAAAGTTGACCATATCAACAATGTACGGGTTATTATCGCCGCCTATTTACGGCGCGCTTACGGATACTCCGAAAAAGATGCAAGAACAATTGCTCACTTTGTAACGATTTATAATGCGGTATACCGCGGCGATATGAATATGTTTAAAAGTAAGTATAAAGCGGTCGTCCTTAAGAACTTGACTGCCGATAAAGCAGGTCTTGCACTGCGCTACGATGAATGGCCGGGAAAAACGCAGATTGTTATACCGCTTTCCGATCAGAAATACAGCGGTACATTAAGCACAATTGATACAAGTTCAATTTCAGATAAAAACGTTGTTGATAAAATGCGCGAGCAGGATGATAAAGATATTGCAACCCGCAAAGACATGATCGACCTGAAAGAACGTGAAAGCAGCGCCGCTCGCGACCGTGCGAATGTTGCACAGCAGGATGCCGATGCAGCTCGAAAGGAAGCCGCCGCAAAACAAAGTGAAGCGACTGCCGCACAACAAGAAGCCGACAAATCAAAAGATAGTGCAGCCCAATCGCGGCAAGATGCGGAGAAAGCCCGAAAAGATGCGGAGGCTGCAAAGAAGCAGGCAGCTCAATCCGAAAAGGCTGCGGAGGCAGCAAAGAAACAGGCTCAAAAAAATCCTAATGACCGCAAAGCAGCGGAAGAAGCCGCAAAAAAACAACAGGAAGCCGCAAAGGATAAGCAGGACGCAAGCAATAAAGATAAAGCTGCCGCCGAAAAAGCGAACGCAGCAAAAAAAGACAATCAAGACGCTGAGGCAAAGCAAAAAGAAGCTGCCGCCAAACAAAAAGCAGCCGATGATGCCGCAAAACAGACTCAAGACAAAGAGCGGGAAGCTGCTTCAGAAAAGCAATTTGCCGATACAAAAGAGCAGGAAGCTCAAAGCGACCGGAAAGATGTCGCTGCGGATACTCGAAAAATTATCGAAGAAAAACGAGCGGAACGAAAAGCTCAAGACGAAGCAGCCTTTGCCTCCGCATTACCAGGCGCCGTGCTGAAAGTGGTTGACTCCGGTTCCATGCTTTCGGAAGTCGTATTGCTCGACCTTAAAACGGAAAAACCTTTGAAAACGTCGTCGTTGAATACCGTACGAGGCCGCGTACTCATCGAAGGAACGGATTCGCTTATTGCAATTGCCGGTTCAAAATCGGGAAATCAGATGATTACGTTGGTGGGCATTAACCCCCGCACGCTCGAAATGACCAAACAGGCTACCGTGCCCATTGCAGAGCAAAGTCTTTTAATACAGGTTGATGACAGCTACTATGCAGTTATCGAGCAATCGGGCAAAAATTACCTGGCACGCTTTAACGAGAACCTCGAAATGCAGGCACGGTCGACGGTAGACGTTCTCCCGTATACCGCGATAAGCGTTACCGAAAGAGGCTTGCTTGTACAGGACACCGCGAACAATATCCGTCTTTTGAACGCGGATGACCTCGCAGAAGCGATAAAGTAAAAAATAGAAAATCGATAAACAGAAACGATGGGGATGTCTCAAAAGTTGGTTACTTTTTCGACATCCCCGCGAGTTTAAAATTAAGTCTTTATACAGTAATGACTTAATTTTAAACATCGCATCTAAATCTAAGGAAGCTGTCCAAAAACTGTTACGCAATCCGCTTTGCGGATATGACAAATCATTTCCTTACAGGAAAAGCCGATAGGCTTTCAGTTTTTGGACAGCCCCTATCGCCATTAAAAGTGTACACGGATGTACACTTTTAATGATGCGGCAACGCAGATACCCTTCTATTTTCAAAAGACTGATTGTAATAGAAGAAACCTTATTGTATCATAGACGCATGAACATAAAGGAAAGAAAAATGACATGGCGTACATACCTTGCCTATGGCGGCG
>CAUPUT010000012.1:0-15406 GCA_963514615.1 uncultured Treponema sp. | reverse complement strand
CATAAGTTTCGGCAAATCAATAAATACCTCGAATTTATCGCCGGGGTTGAACCCTTTATACGGGATACGGTTGCCCGTTCCGGCAAGCCTTTTTCCATTACCGATTTCGGCTGCGGTAAGGCCTATTTGAGTTTTGCGCTCTACTATTATCTGCATGAACGGCAGCAGATTCCGGTACGGATTCACGGGCTGGATTTAAAGACCGAGGTTATCGAACACTGCTCCGCGCTGGCGGAACGGTGCGGCTATACGCATTTGGACTTTGCGGAAGGGAACATCGGCGACCATCCGCTGCCGGACGGTACCGGAATGATGGTATGCCTCCACGCTTGCAATACGGCAACCGATTTGGCGCTTGCTCAAGCTGTCCGCGCGCGGGTACCGATTATCTTTGCCGTTCCGTGCTGTCAGCATGAGCTTTATGCCCAGCTTAAAACCCGAAAAGAAACATTCCGCACGGAAGATCACTTGCTGCTTCCCTTTATGGAGCACGGCATTATCACCGAGCGGTTTGCGTCGCTCTTAACCGACACCGTGCGGGCGCTCCTTTTACAAGCCTGCGGGTACACCGTGCAGATTATGGAATTTATCGAAACGGAACATACCCCTAAGAATATCCTGATCCATGCGGTAAAAAAATCACAAAACTCCGGCCAAGCGGAGCGGTTGAAAACAACAGCGCTCCGGCAATACCGCCGCATCAAAGAAAGCTTTCGCATCGAACCGACATTGGAACAGCTATTGAAGGATATGATTCCGGCAAAACAACAGGAGAACTTATGACACTACCCAACAATACCGACAAAATTGAAAAAGACTCAATTGCTCATACCGCGGCGATAGCGGCGCAACCGGAAACGGCAGCCGCCGCCGATGCATTTGCAGCGCTCTTTACTACCATTAAACGGTTACGGGCGCCGGGCGGCTGTCCGTGGGATATCGAGCAAACCCCGATGACGCTGCGGGCAACGCTCCTCGAAGAAACCTACGAAACGATTGAGGCTCTGGAAGAAGCCTCCGCGGACAGCGCGAAAGCCGTCCATGCGGCGGAAGAACTCGGCGACGTACTGTTAAACATCGTGATGATTGCATATATGTTTGAGCAGAAACACGCATTTTCCGTCGCAAAGATGATCGGCGAGCTTAATGAGAAACTGATCAGACGGCACCCCCACGTATTCGGACAAACGGCAGGCTTTCCCGACCCCGACGATGCAAAAAAGCCGGTTACGGCGGAAAAAGTGCTCGCACAGTGGGATACTATCAAAGATACCGTAGAAGGCCGTGCAAGCGCCTCCGCACTGGATTCCATCCCGAAAACCTTTCCGCCGCTCACCCGCGCATACAAACTGCAAAAGCGGGCAGCAAAGAAAGGTTTTGACTGGGATACGGCAGATGGGCCGCAGAAAAAAATAGAAGAAGAACTTGCGGAATTTACGGACGCGCTTGCACACGGTACGAGCGAAGAAACGGAAGCGGAATTCGGAGACTTACTGTTCAGCTTGGTGAACACCGCGCGGCATTTGCATATCGACCCCGCAGTTGCGCTCAGCCGTACCAATGCAAAATTTGAACGCCGCTTCCGCTTTGTCGAAAAACGCATGGCTGAGTCCGGTATCCCCTGCTCCCACGAAACATTAGCCCAGATGGACGGCTTTTGGGAAGAAGCCAAGCGCAGGGAAGCTCAAATTTCCTCCGCCCCATGCAGTAACGATAATGCCGCATTATAACTGTGCCCTCGTACTCGGCGCTACGGCAACGGGAAAAACGGCGCTTGCCGTCAAACTTGCACAAGCAAAACACGGCGAAATCATCTCCGCCGATTCACGGCAAGTATACCGCGGACTCGATTTGGGCACAGGGAAGGATTTGCAGGAATACGGCAGCATTCCCTACCACCTCATCGATATCTGCGATTTAAGCTGCGAGTTTACGGTTTTTCATTTTCAGCAGGAGGTGTACCGCATCTTTCCGCAGCTCATTGAAAAAGACGCATTGCCGATTATCGCAGGCGGCACGGGGCTGTACCTCGATGCTATCCTCCGCGGCTATGAGCTGATTCCCGTGCCCGAAGACCCCGCATTGCGCAAAGAACTGGCATCGAAAACGCTGCCGGAGCTGCAAGATATGCTCATTGCGCTCAAGCCGGATATTCACAATAAAACCGACTTGGAACAGCCCGACCGCCTTGTCCGCGCTATCGAAATTGCCCGATACCGGCAGGAGCATCCGGAATCCGCCGCCGTGCATCTTCATAACGTGCCGCCTATCAAGCCGAAAATCTACGGCATCTCGTTTGAGCGCAGCATTTTACGCGAACGTATCCGCCGCCGCCTCATTGCCCGCATCGATGCCGGTATGATAGAAGAAACCGAACAAATTCATGCGCAGGGCTATTCGTGGGAGCGGCTCGAAAGTCTCGGACTGGAATACCGTTTTACGGCGCAGTATCTGCAAGGGAAAATCGAAAGCAAAGAAGCCTATATCGAGCAGCTCTATCGGGCAATCGGGCAGTTCGCAAAACGGCAGGAAACATGGTTCCGGCGCATGGAGCGGAACGGCATCGAAATAGAATGGATTGACGGCAACGAGGCGGCACAGCTGACGGCAACGGCTATCACGGAATTGGAGCCTGTGTAAGAACTTTTTAGCAGACCATCAATACCCCGATAGTATTATGATCGGTGAAATACCGGATACAAAAACAGCTGAACTTGCCGCACGCACTGCCTTAACCGGTTATCTTGTGTTTTCTACCTGCATACGAATAATGCCGTAGAATCGGTGATGCGGTTGGAAGACCTCGGTGTGTATGTACTGTTGCTTATCCAAAGCATTGTTATTCTGCTTTTAACCTATTACGGAAATCTATGTTAGAAAATGAGAGCAGATAATAGCAAATTCTTAAAAATAGGTCAATTGACTAAAGCACGGTTATCAGTATAATAGTATGGAACTATGATAGATCGTTCTGTTCAGACTATATTGCAGCCGGCTCTTGTCTTTCTCAAGCAAGGGGATCTTGAACAAGCGCATACGAGTCTCGGGCGGCTGCTTGAACAGGATTTAGAAAACCCTCAAGTGATGTACACACTGAAAGGGGTTAGTTTTTGGCTTGATCGAGTGCGTTATTCCCAAGCTTTGGCCGATGATTTCTTGCGTGGAGAGTATATTATTTCTCAATGGAAGCCCTTCCTTGATTATATAAGAAAGAAGGGAGACTTTAACGAGCCCATTGTCTATGCGCTCAAGTGCAGTGTGTTTACGATTGCGTTGCGGCTCTATCAGTCGCTCTTAAACGGAACCGAACCGGTGCATAATACCGCAGAAATATACCGAAAAATGGGGCTTTGCTATAAGGCTCTCGGGGATTATGAAACGGCAATCAGCTGCCTAAGGTATGCGTCCGATATGAATACCAATTCGTCGGCTATTTCGGCGGAACTTGCCGATGCTTATGCTTTAAGCGGTGAAGTACGGCTTGCGAAGGTTTTTTTCCGAGAAGCATTGTTTAAAAATGCGTCCGAGATAGAAATATGCTTTCTCGAATCCGAAATTATCTGCGCACTCGTTACTAAAGTCGCCGCTATTGGTTATACAGGAGAGGAGTTGTTAGAATGGCTTCCGGTTTACGGTACACTTGACGGTATACTTAATGTAAAACGTGAATTGAAAGCTTTGGAACTGGGGAAACTGAAGCAATCGATCTATATGCTTGAAAATGAGCTGAGAGAGAAAAACCTGGAAAATAAAAAGCTTCTTGTTCCTCGTCTAATTAATTATTATTTTTGGCTTATAGACCATTATATGAACGGTACGGTTGAAAGGTCAAAAGTCGATGAAATTCTTTTAAGAATTAAACTGCTCGACGAGAAAATTTATGACCGCTATATACGGTGATGACACAGTGAGGTGAATATGTCAGATGTATTAGAAAGGAATGTCCGCGATATATTTAATGAGGAAAAGTGGACACGTGCTGCCATTACAAATTATTCTATTAATAACTTTAAAGAACTCGACGCTCTCATTGAAGAGGCAAAACGAAATCATTATCTGGATGAATTAAAAACATTATCCGATGAACATCTCTCTCATAATAAAACAAGTATTACGGCATTATATATTTCAAGCATTATTGCGCTTTCCAAACAGTTGCTCGACGATTCTTCACTCGTAACACTGGTAACTATTTTTATCGATAATCATCGAATGCAGATTGTCGAATATCTTTGCCAGCGAGTACTTGAATTCGGGGACTCAAAGTTTGCTCTGCGGACTTTGGCGAACTGCTATAAAGAAGCCGGCAATGAAGCTGTTTATGATATTTGGGAACGCTTGACTCGCATCGACTATGAAGAAGCAGATATTCCGAAGCAGCTTGCCGAACGGTATCAGCAAATGGGCGACATGGAAAAAGCCGTTGAATATTATAAAAAGGCCTTATATCGTTATATCAATCGCCATTCCTATACTGCTGTAAAAGAAGTATGGGCACGTTTGGTAGAATTGGTTCCGCAAGAAATCGACTTTTTCTATCACGTACAGCGGAAAATTGCCGATCACCTCGGTGCCGAACGGGGCGCCGCCCTGATGCAGGATTTGTACGACTATTACAAAAAAGAGAAAGATTGGAATACCGCTATCGATATTTTAAAACTCGTACTTGCCAGCGACGACAAAGACAATTGGGCACGGAAAGAAATCGTCGAATGCTTTAGAGAAAAATATGCATCGCATAGTCAGCTGGAAGAGTATATAAAAGTCTCTAATTTAACTCAGAGTTGGCGGAATGTGTTCGAAGCCATCGATGATTTTGAGAAACATATTTCTTTTGATGAAGGCTGTTTTGTGTTTCATCGGACATGGGGTGTCGGACGCATTGCAAAAGTAAACAATGATGAATTGGTCATCGACTTCGCAAAAAAACGTGGCCATACGATGAGCCTCAAAATGGGAATTACCGCTCTTCAGACTCTGGATAAAGATCATATCTGGGTATTAAAATCTATTATGAAGCGTGATGAGTTGGCGTCCAAGGTGAAAACGAATCCCGAATGGGCGTTAAAGACTATCATCCGCAGCTTTGATAATAATTGCGATTTTAAACGGATTAAACATGAATTGATTCCATCCTTGTTAAGCGATAAAGAATGGACGTCATGGAGCACCAAGGCACGGAAAATCGTTAAAGAGAACCCCGAGTTCGGGATCAATCCTACCAATATCGATTTTTACACCGTACATACTCGCCCGATTTCGCTTGAAGAAAAACTGTCGAATGAATTTAAGGCGCAGAAAAATTTCTTTGAACGGATCGATATTATTTTTAATGTTATGGAAAGCGGCGATACGGATTCGGACAGCTTTCAAGATATGATCAATTACTTTGATGCCTTCCTTAAAGCATTCAGCCAAGTAAATGAACAAGTGATTGCAGCCTATTTAGTCATGTCAAAATTAACTGCTGCATTGCCGCATCTCAGTGTTACACAACATCATAGTTTTGCGGAATTGTTTGCACAGATCGAAGATCCTGCTGCCGTATACCTTGGCATAGACAATAAAGAACTACGGAATGCATATCTTCGCAATATCAAAAACCTCGTTCCCGACTGGAGTGATCAATATATTGGCCTATTCCCTGTGGTGCTTTCTGCCGAAATCCTAAATCCGCTGCTTGAAGAATATCCCGAAAAGGTGCAGAAACTCGTATTGATGTGCTTTAAAGATTACAAAGAATACCGTGAAGCGGTTATTTGGTTCTTTAAAAATGCTCAAGATGAACAATGGTTTAAAGATTTGAATATCAACTATGAACACCAGATTATTGTTCTTATCCATATCCTTGATATAACATATCGGGAAATTGCAAGCAGACGAAATACAACCGAGAATCGAAAAATCAATAAACAAATTCATACGATTCTCTTCGGTAAAGAAGCTTTACTCGAAAACTTTATTCTCGATCACGATGAGGATGCTGTTACAAGACTCTATACACTGGTCAGTGACATTAAGGATTTGGATCCGTCGATTAAAATGCAGCTGCGAAATCGTATCCTTGAGAAATATAAGAACTTCAAATTTTTCGACGAAGTGGAAAAAACGGTTACGGGACGTGGCTTGATCGTAACATCTAAAATGCTTGAGGAAAAGAAAAAAGAATTGCAACGGCTTGTTGAGGTTGAAATACCGCGTAACTCTAAAGAGGTCGGTTTTGCGCTCTCACTAGGTGACTTACGCGAAAACTCGGAATACAAAGCGGCAAAAGAAGAGCAGAACCGGTTGAATAATACCGTGAGCCGATTGCAGGAAGAGCTTGAACGGGCTCAAGTGTTTGATCCTACTACGATTACAACGACTCGGGTCGGGTTCGGCACTGTTGTCATATTGGAAAAACCGGATACTCATATAGAAGAAACCTATACCATTCTTGGCCCGTGGGAATCCGATCCTGAAAACGGTGTAATATCATATATGTCGCCGCTTGGCACCAACTTGTTAAATCACAAAGTAGGAGAAACGCTTTCGTTTACAGTAAACGAAGAGGAAAAGACCTATAAAGTCCTCGATATCTCTGCCGCTGTAGTCGATTGATAGTAGGAGATACCTATAAACTAACCAAGTTTTTAAAAACAGTCGATACTATAGAAGAAAGACTTGCAAAATATATGTGTAAACCTCTTAAAGATTTTGCTTTGAGGGGTTTGCCTTGATTTTTCTTTTTATATAAAGGCTCTTTTTAGATAACAGCAAACCTCTAAAACGTTAATTTTTAGCAGATATCCTACAGTAAAGGGGAGTTCATAATGAAAAAAATAAGGACTTTTGCAGGCTTACTATTCTTTTGTTTAACTATATCTGCATTGAATGCCCAAACAGTCCGGCAGGGCACTGCGGACGTTATAGTTCTTATGGATACTTCCGGAACGGTATTACCCTATTACGAAGTTATCAATCAACGCGTCTTGCAATCCATTATTTCAAAATTCGTCCGCATAGGGGATTCATTTCATCTCATTTCGTTTAGTGCGGTACCCCGTTATGAAATGTCGCAAAAAATAAATACCGAAGCGGATTTATCCCGCGTGGTTTCGCGTTTTATGCTCCTATATCAGCTTGGGCAAAGCGCCGATTTTTTATCCGGTATCAATTTTGCAGGGCACTATATGACGCAATTGCCCTCTCAGCAGGAAAAAATCCTTATCGTTATTTCGGACGGTATTTTTAATCCTCCGGTATCAAGCCCGTATAGGAATTACACCGGTGAACAGGTAAAGACGGAATTGGCAAAAATTTCCGCCTCTATTCGTGCGAATGGATGGAAGGTCTATTATGTAAAATTGCCCTTCCCCTCCGATGCGGTCATCAAAGATTTGGACGGCGCTTTTTATGAAGGCCGCATGGATGCGACTGGGTCGCTTGATCGATCCGGTGTCGATACTACGGCGACTTCTTCGCGCGTATCTGCCGGTAGCAGCACGGGCAGCGATGCGCAAAACAAAGCAACAGCGAGAGCCAATGGCCAGACTACCGGTAATAATACCCAAATAACGAATGCCGGAACAGGACAAAACGATACCCCCACATCTGCGAACGGTCTAAATTCCGATACCGGCAGCGCTCTATACGGTCAAAATAATAGTGATACTTCCGAAAATTCAGTTACGGCGGCAGGGCAAACAGGCGAAAACGTTGCTGCATCGGACGGTACACAGCTTTCCAATGCCGAAACCGATTCTGCCGGACAGACGACTGTGAAGGAATATACGGATGTTTCACAAACCTTTACGGAAAATCTCGGTATTGAACCGAGCCGCTTACCGGACGAAGGCGGGATTGAATTCAATGATACGGCGTTCCCTATTCCGCACATTATCTTTCCCGAACGTATAGAAATTTCCGGTAATACTGTCGAACTCCCGTTAACCGTTATCAATGAAGCGGCAGAATCCGTTGAAATACAATTGCAGAGCGTCTCTTTGACAGTCGGCAGTGAAAGTCAAAAGCAGCAGCTGGAAAATATTATTGTGCGTATTCCTCCCGAAGGAAAAAGCGAACTTACCATACGAGTTGCACTGCCAGACGGTTTACGTAGAGAAGGTCAACACCGTGCCGATATACGGCTTGATCTTACACAGAAGGATAAAACATTTTCCCAAGCAGCAGCCATATTGCTTACCGTTAAACCGACATTACTTCAATCGTTACTACAAAGCAATCTTATATGGATACTGGTCGCTGTGCTGGTATTTATCCTTGTTCCGGTGCTGCTCATTTTTATACTTCGCCGCCGCGGAGCCGAACCGGTTACATACGCCGCGCGAATAGTCGGACAGCAGCCGAATTTAAAACAACAGAGCAATACCGTACGGCAAACCGATTTTAACAGAGAGCAGCGTTCGCCGCTCACCGCTTCCGAAAAAAAGTATTATCCCGAACAATTTGGAAATAAAACGGATCCGCGCAATACTCTCAACACCTTCGGTTCTCAAACGGCTGCAGCAGCAGCGGCAACCCAGACTGAAACGGCTGCTCAATTGGATTACCTTGCACAGGAACGCTCACGTGCTACTGAAGGGCGGTTTGCCTTATTGAACAGCACGGAAAGTCATATCAATCGTCGACCGGGGTTGAATCGCAGTTATTATAGCGGTCGCGTCAGTACAAAACCTTCACAGGCAGGGATGATGGAACTTTTCGTCTATAATCAAAATACATCGATTGGAAAACGAAATATTCACGTGATGAAGTCGGGAACCCGTCTGAGCATCGGTGGCAGCAAAAGTGATGATTTTTTAATCTTCTTGGTACCGTTTCCGGCAAATCTCGCACAGGTGCAGTATGACGGAAATGATTATCGTGTTTCGATTTTAAAACCCGAGTATTTCCCATACGAAACATCAAATACGATTTATCCTTGTATCGGACGAGACATAACGGCCGTATCAAAGAAGGGCTATCACGTTACGTTTACGTTTAGAGGCTATGAAGACCCGATGGTTAGGTTGAATACGATTCTTACATCTATTAATTACACTGATGAGGTATGATATCGCCGAAAACGGCTCGCTACCGAGAAAAAGTTTTTCGATGGGAGAGGCAAGTGAAAAGCGGTTTTATCTTGAATGCCGGAAGTTGATATAAAAAACAAGCACCTCTCAACACTTACCGTTTTAGAGGTGCCTGTATATGTTTCTGAAAACGATGTCTGAAAGAATTGTTCACCCCTTTCCGCCCATATATAACTCCGAATCGCGTATTCTTATTTTAGGTTCTTTTCCTTCCACCGCATCTCGTATGCAGGAATTCTACTATGGTCATCCACGAAACAGATTTTGGCCGCTTCTTACCGCATTGCTGGGTGAGGCGGTGCCTCATTCAATACAAGAAAAAAAGCAAATGCTGTTGCGCCATCATATTGCGTTGTACGATGCCGTTACCGCCTGTACAATTACCGGATCTGCCGATGCAAGTATGCAGTCCATCATACCGGCGGATTTAAGCAGTATTTTCAAAGAGGCACCGATTCAAGCGGTCTTTGCAAACGGTACGAAGGCGTACGAAGTATGTATCAAGCAAATCGGGATTTCTGCTGTTAAGCTTCCATCTACCAGCCCTGCAAATGCACGATTCGGCTTTGAAGATATTCTTGAAGCATGGAAACAACTACTGGAGTATCTCTAAAAAAACTCGGTTAGCATTGCGTCCTATGTTCATGAATACTGACGCTCGCGCCGGGGCTGTTCTGAAAGCGTAACTAACTTTTAAGACTGCCCCGTTCCTGTATTCCTGTAAACTTACTCGGTTCCGAGGTTGTCTACGCTGTAATCGTACACCGTCCAAATATCATCACGGGAAGCAAGATTATAGGTAAAGCGCTTTTTTTCACGAAAACTAGTGTAATTGAACCATTCGATAACCGTAACCTCAGCCTCGGTTGTGCTATAGGTTGTCCGCTCGATGGTAAACTCTACCGGAATCATCGCAATATCTTTATCGGTGCGCGATTGCATAAGATCGTGCTTATAGGTATCGATCATGCTGATACGACCGGCTTCCGCTTCTGCCTTATATCTTCGGCTTCGTATCGGATCACGAGCAATCATCCGTTCGATATCAAGATAGAGGAAAAATTGATCCCACTGCGATTTTTGGCGGGCAGTCAGCATATAGCTGATAACCTTGTCTGGAGAGATGGGCTGGGGCTGCAATATTTCCCGTGAAACAGAAGCAATCGGAAGTGCACCGAGAGCGGCAACTGAAGGCGAAGGTTTAATTTCAAGACCAAGCCTATTAGAAGACACATGAAGTTCGGATGAATCGCTTAGGCGTTTTAATTCAGGATAAAAATCGGCTGAAAGCATATAAGCACCCGGACTTTCAATTGTAATATAATCTTTTACATTTTCAACAAAGGCATAGGTCTCTCCGGTCTCAATGGTAATTTCTCTAAAATAAATCTGCTGATTGGTATTTCGTTTTCGTATCCACGGTTCCGTGTGTGCAAGGCTCTTATTCTTCGTATTCAATATTGAAAAATCAAGACTGAACATACGGTCATTTGCAAGCTTGAACCGCAACGGTCGACTGCCTTTATTGGTAATGGAAACTTTGACGAAAATAGGCTCCGTTCCGTCGTTTCCGGGATAATATACACGGCGGTCATAAAATCGAATGGTAACATCTGCATCAAAGGCTGTGTTTTCGCCATCCGCTTCGGCAGCAATACACCATGCCCCGAAAAAAACGACTGATGCTAGTATTAAGACTATTTTCTTTACTGACATATTCCTCTTCCTTACCGGCATTGCATCTTTACAACACCCTCTTACCCTTATATCGGCAGTTTAACATATTCTCTTTATGCCGAATTATTTAGGGTAAACATCATTAATGATTCAGCATGACACGCAGCTTTACCGGATTATGGTCGGCATACCGGAAAGATTCGTCGAGTGTCTCCACCGACACAATAGAAATATTCGGAGAAACGATAAAACCGTCGATAACGTAGTGCGGCCACTTGTTACGGATATTTTCATCGGTAAGCGCAGGCGTATATGGTGCATTGTTAAGGCGACATGAAGGAGTCCTGTCATCGACGGCAAACTGCCAGCCTTCAGGAAGCAAGCCGCTACCCATTATACCTGGTGTCCAAAACTCATCATAAAGAGGATAACGCAACTGTGTCCCCGGAAAGATTTGGTTGAAATCACCACCCGCGACAACGTAGTTTCCTGCCTGATATTCGGCAAGGATAAAATCGATAAGCGCATTCGTTTGAGCGATTTTTCCTTCACCGTCATCATACGCTTCCAGATGCAGCACGGCAGTTACCAATTCTCTACCGGACTCAAGCGGAAAACGAGTTATCAGCATACAGCGTTTCAAATTAACTGTGCTAACAGGCCATTTAAACGGAACCGGCAGCGCAAAACGGTAAGCATCCGTAAAAGGGTACCGCGTAAAAAGCCCTACTCCACTAGCCACCTTTCCGATAGGCGGGATCGGATAGGGCACGTATGATGCCTTAAAATTATAGGTATAGGCCAATGCGTTACCGAGTGCTTCGGCAAGTGCGGCCGTTTGGTCAATATAATAAGAACGCTTTGACAACTTATCCATTTCCTGAATAAAATAAAAATCGGAAGGATACCGTTTCAACGTCTCAATAACTCCTGCAAGATTTTCTTCCACTTCTTTTTTATCTGAAGGACGCACCATAGTACCGCCGTCCATAAAAAAGTCCTGCGCTGCGCCGAGTCCGCAATACCCGATATTCCAGCTGATAATATCGATCGGTTTTGCGAACTCAATATTTCTTTCCGTAAGCGCAGTCTGCCCTATGATTTCAGCAGGTTCTTTGTCTTGAGGGCGATACTCCGTTATCGTAATAAACAGCAATAAAATCCCGAATGATACGGCAGCAACAGCGACAATCCCGCCGACCACTTTTAATATCAAAAGAATACTTCGTCCCAAAACTATTTTCATATCAATTATCCTTTAACATGAAGCCGCTCAAATATTGACAAAACGTAGCGGCGCAGTTCTTTTTTTCCTGATAATAATTATCGCCCTTCGTATTTATTCTGTCAACATAGTTTTATCGGGGTAAACGCATTAGGCCGTTTTCTTAGTAACCACGCAGAAAAATTGATACTATTCAAACCAAACTGTTAAGGATGGCATCGCTCAAGAATGTACGTCCGTGTACATTCTTGGACTACGAGTTCGTAAATGAACTCGCTTCTGCCTGGAACCACTGCCATCCGTGGCAGTTCTAAAATATACATTCTTGTACATTCAACGTATATTAATGTATATCAATGTATATGTATCTGTTTGCGGACCTTTTTTCAATTTTAATAGAAATTTCTTTTCGGATAAATTCTTTCTTGCCGTCGGGATTTGTTACTATTTTATAAAAGAAAGAGTGCCCTCCCTCTGTATTACATTCTCTACACTTTTCTTCTTTTTCTGACACAGACTCACTTTGCAAGATAGTAAGTTCTTTTCCTAATAAAATAATATCGTTGGTACTAAGTTCATTAAAACATTTTATAGTTTTTTCACCTTTTGCTATCGTAATTTGTTTAACACTCAATCCATTATCCGACAATAAAAATTTACGGTCAGCTTCGCTAATATCGCCATTTTTGTAGGGTCCATCAATTATATTTAAATTATCACATACATTGTTTTGAATTATATATTCATAACAAGGCTCTGTATCTTTTATAACCGCTTTATTATTACTCTGTGTATAGCTAATGATATTTTTAGGGCTAACGGAATAAAACAGAACATATTGCTTCCAAGGAATATCCTTAGAATCTCCGCTGCCAATAGAATGCTCTTCAATTCTATAATCTTGTCCGATTTTGAATGTTACTGGATGGCTCGAATTATTTTGAACGGTAAATATACCGTTTGCTTTTTTTCCACATCCCGCCAGCGCTAACACCAGCAACAATAAAACAGCAATCTTTTTCATAGTAAACTCCTTCACAATGCTATTATACAATCGCTAGAAAAGTTATTCAAGAAGAGATAAAAATCAACTATCAATTAGAAATAATTATATCATCAGTTACAAGTCTGATAGTAGAGAACACTAAGCAAAGAAAACTTCCCCTATCAGAGTTTTTTGATAATACGCGGCTAAAATTCGCTCTGTAAATCTTCTAAATTCTTTAACGGGGCGTTTATAATATCCGCTTCTGTAGGATTACTTACCTTTTTCATCCAGATTGTCGTAGTTCCTTCGCCAGGGATAGACGTAGTTAACACTGCCGTATCACCGGTAATTTGCAATGAATCTTTTTGATCACCCTACCCCATCAGCATAATCGAAAGCGGCGAACTTTGATTTGGAATAACCGAAACGGCAGTATCGCGCCGTACCATGATACAGTCCTCAGCCCTTACCGGCAAGGATGGAGCTCCGGCAGTTTCAAGTATACCGTTTTCCGCAATTTCAAGCGTACCGCTTCCGGCGATGATAAAGAGGCTGCACCATCCCGTTTTTGCAGCGGGGGTATCAAATGCCGAAAACGAGATAGTCCCCGTAGTGAGAAAATCTTTTTTTTCAAGCCTAAAATACGGACACACCGATTTCCCGGTAAAAGGATGTTCCGGCGTCAGTGTAGACTTAGGCAGATACCGCAATACATCAAGTCCTTTTTGTACATGCACCTCACGGGGACGTCCCCAGTCATAGAGCCGGTAGGTTATATCGCTTGACTGCTGCACCTCTAAAAGCCGCAAGCCGCCTTGTATCGCATGGACGGTTCCGGCAGGGATAAAGATAAAGTCCCCCTTCGAGACGGGAACGGAGCAGAGACAGTGCTCAATCGTATTATCCCGAATGGCCGTTTCCAGCTCGCTGCGGTTGTAATCCTTCTGCAATCCGTAAATAATCTTTGCATCGGGCACCGCATCGAGCACATACCAGCACTCGGTTTTACCGGCGCTGTGCTCGTGGAGGCGCGCATAGTCATCGTCGGGATGCACCTGCACCGAAAGCGTTTCGTTCGCCTGAATAATCTTAATCAAAAGCGGATACGAAGCGCCGGCGATCGCATTAAGCGGTGTTCCGCCTATCTGCGGTGTTACTTCATCTACAAGAGACTGTCCCGCCGGATGAACGGAAACAATCCACCGCTCATATCCCCAGACCTTTTCGGAAACAAAAGGCTGTGTTTTAAACATCGTTATATTCTGCTGCATACCATCCCCCTCAACTGCATATTGCTGCCTCACAATAAACCGACCGGATCGACATCCGTTTCGATATACACACCCACAGCCGCTTTGTATTCGGTGACAAACCGGTAGACGGCTTTTTGCATCGGTGCAAGCGTTTCGGCGCGCAACAGCAGCTGCATCCGGTGATTGCCCGCTACAAGTGAAAGCATACAGTCGGACGGGCCAAGTATTTCTATGCCTTCCGCAGCATCCGGCGGAAACAGCTGCGGTAAAAGCTCCCGTGCGCCGAAAGCGGCTTCTTCCGCTTTGTGTTGATCTTTACTGCGGAACACCAGCCGGATAAGACGGGCAAAGGGAGGAAATTCCAACGCCTGCCGCTGCTTGAGCTCCTGCGTATAAAAGCCTTCCACATCGTTGTGTTGCGCACAGACAATTGCAGGGTGATAGGGATTATAGGTTTGAATGATAACCTCCCCGTCCGGAACATACCGCCCTGCCCTGCCCGCTACCTGCATGATGAGCGAAAAGGTGCGCTCGGCGGCTCTAAAATCGGGCATCTGCAAGCCGGTGTCGGCAAGCGCAATTCCAACCAACCGCACGCCGGGAAAGTTTAAGCCTTTGGCAATCATCTGCGTGCCGAGCAGGATATCGACGGCGCCGTCCCGAAAGTTATTTAAGATCTGAACCGCCTGCTTGTTTTTTTGCAGAACGTCGGTATCGATACGCTGAACGGTGCAATCGGGAAAGGTTTTCCGCACCTGTTCTTCAATATATTCCGTGCCGATGCTCGTGTAGCCCGCCTCGATGGAGCCGCATTCGGGGCAGGCACTCGGCGGCTTTGCCGTCCATCCGCAGTAGTGGCACTTCATCAGCCCCTCGCTTTTATGAAGGGTGAGCGGCACCGAACAGTTTTTACACAAGAGCTCATGTCCGCAGTTCTTACACTTAAAGAAATGGGAGAACCCGCGGCGGTTCAAAAAGAGAATGGTCTGTTTTCCTTTGGTTTTGGTGCGGCGCATTTCATCGATAAGCGCAGTGCTTAACGCTCCGGCCGTATGCAACAGCGATTCGATGCGGATATGGGGCAGCGCCCCGCCGGAAAGCCGTTCGCTCAGCCGCAGAGTGCGGATTGCACCGGTTTTCATCAAATGCCATGCCTCTACCGACGGCGTTGCCGAACCCATCACCA
>CAUPUT010000011.1:0-15740 GCA_963514615.1 uncultured Treponema sp. | reverse complement strand
TTTAATTAAATAAAAAAATTTTTTTTTTTTTTTTTTTTTTTTCTTTTCCGTCTCTCTTTTATTTTTTTTTTTTCGGGGGGGGGGGGGGGGGGGGGGGGGGGGTATTATGGAAGATAAGTCTAACGGCGGTAAATGCTTTTTTGTTCAAAAATCACGAAAAACGACCGGTTGGTTTTATCCGCAATACACACCAAACAATTTTAATCTGGACACAGCAACCGAAAAGAAGATTGTCCTGGTATCACCAAAGGTAACCGGCGTTTTGGAAGCGGCAGTCAGCTCCAAAAATCCGAATGTTTGTCTGCTGCCTGATTTTACGCATTCCAGCCAGAAGGCAGAATTGACAGGAGCTTTTTTGTCGTGGGGAACACTCCTCCGGAAAAGCGCTGCCGCCTATTTGGATATTAAGACAACGGAACTGACAGTAGGCTATGTTGTCCGCCCTAAAACCGAAACCGAAGATATATTGCCCGCTGTTTACTTCATCGAATCTTTGGAAAACGGTGCAGGGTATACCGATCGTTTAAACGCCATGAACGATTCCCAAAAAACCGACGTATTTATCCGGCCACTTCTTCAAGGCGGAGAGTTCTATGATCAGCTTACACAAAATGTGCATAAGCATAACTGCGACTCTTCTTGTTATGACTGCCTTCAAGATTATTATAATCAAAAAGATCACGGTATTCTGAATTGGCGGCTTGGATTAGATATTGCACATATCAGCGCTGATGCAGCATTTATTCCATCCTATCAGCATTCGTATTGGAAGGAACTTGTACAGCTTGGCTTAAAGGTTTATAAAAAAGAACATAGCGAAGCTGTTATTATGGATCGGGATGAAGAACTTGTTATTATCGATCTTTCTGCAGAAAAAGGCAGTACCGGCACTAGAGCAGGACAAGACAGATACGCCCTCATTCATCCGTTGTGGAGTAAAGAGTACACCACACAGCTTTTAGCACAATACAGTCTCTCCGCAGATATGCAAACGGTGTTTATCACACAGTTTTTAAGAAGCGGACGCACTTCGATTGTTAGGCGAACCAACTCCGGCAATGAGCGCTGAAGAAGATGAGTAACGAGGAAGCAGCGAATAGAAATTGTACTGATCTATATAGCCGTTTGAAGGCGGTTCAAAGCGTTAGTCGACGCTATTTGATACGGTTTATACCGAAGGAGATAAAACGATGGAACAGAGTGGTGAATATAAAGTATGTCCTTACTGCGGTGAACAAATAAAAAAGAGAGCTATTAAGTGTAGGTATTGCGGTAGCGATCTATCTAGCGCACATTCTACACAACCCACAGCGAAAAATACTGAACACAATGCACAGTCGAAAGGAAAATCGCCCCGTAAAAGGTCTACTAGAAAACAGAATATTGATTTAGAGAATATTGCATATCTTTGTTTGCATCGGCAGAATGAGGGGCGGTGTAATGGAAACTGTGCAGGATGTGTGTACAATGTAGATAATTATAATGCTTCATCGGATGATAAGGCGTATGCACTGGCAAAAGCTAACGCATACCATGAGTACCGTCAGAAAGAAGAATCTAAAATTCCGTGGGGTGCAATCATCTTTATTGCTGTTTGTATTTGGGTAGTGTCTTCAATTAAAAGTTGCTACACTTCTACGGCTGAAAAGTTTACAGCAAAAAAAGAAGTGCAGAGTGTAGAAAAGCCGGTAAGAAAAATTGATTTAGTACGTGAAGAATATAAACAAAAGCAGCTTGAACAAGAGTACGAAGCAGCGCGTAGAGCTAATCCTGAATTTTATGCGTCATGGGATAGACTTGAGAAAATATCGAAGCAGATAGGCAAAGAAGCAGAACAAAGGAAGAAGCAGCAAGAGCAGAAACAGCAGGCACAGCAAAAAGTGCCGGAAGAAACGAAATATGTGAAATATATGTACTATCATCCACAGCCATTTAAGCAGCCGGATGTAAACGAAATATTAAAACGTGCTCATGCAACATTACGAGATGTTAATGGAGATGGAAAAATAAATTGTATAGACCAAGCAGTGCGTTTCTATGAACTTATGCCATTATCAGCTCTTGTTTGGCATAATAATCAGTCAGACGGTGGCCTTAATCATTTGTTTGTAGGCTATATTAAAGGGAATAGACTTGATAAAGATAATCCTGATAAAGTTGTTCTTGTTGAAACATCGGTAAACTACTACATAAGACCGGATGAGTATTGGGGAAGTAGATATATACCTAGTTACAATAGTGTTGATATGGCAGAAAGATTTGAGGTGTATGCTACAATGAAAGAGTGGGAATATGATGATTATAATGAGCGAGGATGGGTATGGAAAGAAGAAATCGGGAGATAGATAGCCCTATACTTACTATCCGTAGATTGAAACGTAAAGTTCTAATAACACGGATTTTGCTGGCGGGGAAAGTTTAAAGCAGAAATAATGACTGGTTACGGAGCTCATCTGTCGCCGGGGACATGGTCGGACACACTATTTGTTTTATCAAAAATATTATCGAAGGCGGCATAGACATGATTTTTTCGTTGACAAGTTTTTGAAAGCGGCGGTATAATTAGTCCCATCCGGGCTCTTGAAAAACAGTTTCGAGGCTTTCAGGATGCCTGTTGTTTTCCCAAAAATTGACAGGAACGAAAAAGGAGTCTTCTACCATGAAAAAATTTGGAATTGTAGCGGTTTGTTTGTTGTTAATCGGGCTTATTGCCGGATGCGGACAGCAAAAGAAAGCGGACGATGTGCTGAGTGTTATCAATAATGCGAAAGACACAAGCATTGAACAGTTAATCGAGCGTGCAAAGGCGGAAACCGGTGATTTTACCGTGTACTCCACATCCTCGAAAACCGATAAAACGGTCAAGGCGTTCTTTGCTAAATACGGACTGCAAGGAACCGGTTCCGGCGTAAAGCAGAATGAAAAAGATTTCTATTCTGCTATTGAAAAGCTGATTGACGGCGGTTCGGCAGAAATTGATGCAGTCGTTACCCAAAACGGAGCTTCTTTAAGTGTTGAATTAGGCGCTGGAAATCTTATCAATTATAATCCCGTTGTACCCGGCGCAGCGAAAAGCGATATGTACGCGTTTATGTACTATTTTAAAGAGTTTGCAATGGATAAAAAGTTCGATGAACAGATTACCAATGTGTGGGATTTAATCGATACCTCATCCGCAGTCTATTACCGGAAAGCGGGAGAGCCGATTAACCAGCTGTTTATGGCCGCGTTGACATCCGATGCATGGGCGCAAAAATTGTCTGCTGCCTATGACGAAAAATACGGCGCAGGAACATGTGATTCCGCTGTTGCTGCCGGAAACTTTAAGAATGCAGGCTATCTATTTATAGACGGTTTTTTGAAAAAAGCAACCGATTACGAAAGTGAAGGAAAGATAGCCTCCAAGATTGTTGTCGATGCGGAAAAGCCTGTTATCGGATTTTCTCCGGTAACAAAGTATTCAACCGGTGCAGAAGGAACATACAACAAAGTAAAATTTTTCAATAAAATGAAAGGCTTTAACGGTTATGCGTATAAATTTTATACGCAGATTGCAAAAACAACCGACCGTCCATATACGGCGATGCTCTTTATTAACTATCTGTCAACGGCAGAAGGCATTGCAACCTATCAGGAAGGGAATGGGGTGTATTCTACAAATAACACGGTACAGCAAGACATAGATTCGTTACTCGACGGATTTGTACTGGAAAATTATGCCGATATAAAATCCGATTGGGCATCGATTGTCAAACTTCTTGAAGGGTATAATTGATCCGGTTTGTATCTTGTATATATATGAAACCTATGACACTTACCGTGAAGAGGGCCGGCAACAAGTTAAAAGCGTTTTTCTCTCAGCCCTCAAATATCATTCTTACCGTTGCGCTCATTTTACTCGGTGTAACGACTATCTTCCCGCTCATCTCGATGATTATCGAAAGTTTTACCGTACATTTACGAGAGGCGCTGTTTCATGGAGAGCCGGCGGGAAGCATATCGCTCAGCGGATGGAAATCGCTTTTACTTACATCGGAGTATAACTACAGTAAAAATTACTTTTACGTTCCGCTGTTTAACTCAATTTCCATGGCGTTGATTGCTTCCGCAGTTGCCATTGTTATCGGCGGAGTATTTGCATGGTTTATCAACCGGACGAACATCCCGCTGAAAAAACCGATATCGGCGCTGCTTTTATTTCCGTACATTATGCCGTCGTGGACGATTGCGCTTTTTTGGCACAATATGTTTGCTAACGTAACGGTGCACGGATGCAGTGCAAACGGGATTATCGCTTCGTTGTTCCATATCTATGCGCCGGAGTGGTTTGTTTACGGACGGTTCCCTATCGGGATGACGCTCGGTATTCACTATGCGCCGTTTGCCTATATTCTGATCGGCGGTATTCTGAAAAACATGGATGCCAACCTTGAAGAAGCGGCAACCATTCTAAAAACGCCGCGCTGGAGAATCCTTACAAAGATCACTTTGCCGATTGTAGCGCCCGCGATGATGAATACGTTTTTGCTGGTGTTCGCCAGTTCCGTAAGCGCGTATGCCGTACCTGTTTTTCTCGGTACTCCTATCGGCTTTATGACGTTAACTACCTCGATGACCTATTTTAATCAGGCATATCCGGCGCAAGGCTATGCCGTCGGTATCGTGCTGGTAGTATTAGGGTTATTCGTACTGGGCATCAACAACCTGTTTACCGGAAAACGGAAGTCATACACAACGGTAACCGGCAAGAGTTCGCAAGTATCATTCATCAATCTAAAAGCAGCGCGGCGGCCGCTTGCAGCAGCAGGTCTTCTTATCGTCTTTGCTATCTCTATTCTGCCGATGATCACCTTTGCACTGGAATCAGTACTGAAAAGCGCCGGTAATTATACACTCGGCAATATGTCGTTTAATTTCTGGATCGGAGACCCCAATTCGCAAGCTCTGCAAGCGCAATACTATAACTGGGAAGGCGGTATTTTGGTTAATGCGCATGTATGGAGTGCGCTGTGGCATAGCTTGTTGCTCTCACTTGCCTGTGCACTGATTGCCGGTACGTGCGGACTGTTGGTCGGCTATGCGGTTGTAAACAAACGGCATTCCAAGCTATCCAAAATCGTGAGCACACTCGCGTTTATTCCATATCTTATTCCTTCGATGGCGTTCGGTATGGCGTACCTTGCGCTATCGGTTAACTGGTCGTTTTTATACGGGTCGTTTTTTCTGCTCGTGTTAGTCGGCGCGATTAAATACATGCCTTTTGCAACAAAGTCCGCTACAGGCGCGATGCTACAACTGTCAGGTGAAATAGAAGAAGCCGCCATTTTAACCAATACGCCGTGGTGGAAACGAATGCTGAAAATTATCTTTCCGATTCAAAAGCCGAGTTTCTTGTCGGGATATCTTTTGCCGTTTATCTCGTGTATGCGCGAACTATCGTTGTTCGTGCTTTTGATTGTGGATAGTAATTTCATTACAACAACCCTACTGATGTATTACAACGAAAAAGGATATTCTCAGTACGGCAATGCGTTAAACTTATTGATTGTCATTATCGTACTGCTTATCAACTGGATGGTGAATAAGTTGACAGGCGCAAGCGTTACGAAAGGCGTAGGAGGAAAATAAGATGTCTGAGATTATATTGGAACAGGTGACAAAGCAATGGGGAAAATTTGTCGGCGTCGATAACCTCAATATGACAATAGACGACCGTGCATTTGTAACGCTGCTTGGTCCTTCCGGTTGCGGAAAAACGACAACGCTCCGGATGATTGCGGGACTGGAAACGCCTACATCGGGAAAGATTATTATCGACGGTACACCCGTCTTCGATTCGGAGAAAGGAATCAATGTGCCGCCGTCAAAACGGAATGTCGGCTTTTTGTTTCAAAACTATGCGTTGTGGCCGCACATGACGGTGTATCAAAATATTGCATTCGGCTTGCAAAACTTAAAGTGGGATAGCCGGCGCATCAGAGAACGGGTGGCAGAGCTGCTTGCCTTGCTGAAAATCGAGCAATTTGAAAAAAGATATCCGAGTGAGCTTTCAGGCGGACAACAACAGCGGGTTGCTATTGCGCGCACGCTTGCTCCCAACCCCAAAATTTTATTTATGGATGAGCCGCTGTCCAACCTTGATGCAAAGCTGAGGACGGAAATACGGGTTGAACTGAAACGGCTGCACAGCACGACCGATTCCACATTTGTGTATGTTACGCATGACCAGTTGGAAGCGATGACGCTTTCTACCAAGGTCTGCATTATGGAAAAGGGACTGTTAAAGCAATACGCCGCTCCGCTCGAAATGTACAATAAGCCGTCGTGTGTATTTGTCGGCGACTTTATCGGTAATCCTACTATGAATTTTATCGAGGCTGAATACCGTAAAGGTACCATTCAATTTTGCGGATTGCAGGCGGAATTTGTCAGCGATACGCCGCTCCCGTTTGAAGAAAAAAGCGTTATTCTCGGCATTCGTCCTGAATATGTGCAGATAAGCGAACACGGAAGCGCAGAGGGAACCGTCTTTTCAACCTTACCTGCAGGCATGGAAACAACCGTTAAAATCAATTCGCACGGCACCATTCTTACTTCCGTTGTGTTCGGCAGTGTCGATTATGACATTGATAAAAAAGTCTCATTCGATTTTTCCGGTAACTCCATCATCCTCTTCGATAAAGAAACCGAAGCAAATATTGCGATGGGGCACTTGGGCATCTCTAAAACTCAAGGTTAGTTTTTAGGGGTTCACACTTGCAGTTTTATGGATAGCAGCATGACGTCAGAAACATTACATCAACTCTACGATTATTTGGTTCCGCTGGTAACGGGAGCCTATCGGGAAGCATCACAGTATAGTGTTCAAGGAATTGAAAAAAAAGAATTGAACGATATTGCTACGTTTACCGACCGGTTTATGGAACAAGCAATTGTAGAAGGAATCCGGCAGCGCTTTCCCGATCATACGTTTATCGGCGAAGAATACGGCGAAAACCGTGGGGAAAGCCCCTACGAATGGCTTATCGATCCGATTGACGGTACGGTGAATTTTGCTGCCGGTATTCCAATGTTCGGCACAACGCTCGCCTTGCGGAAAAATAAAGAAACGATTTTCGGTATCATATTCGATTGGCCGAATAACGCTATTTATTACGCAATCAAAGGCGAGGGAGCGTACTGCGGCACTGTGAAACTGCGGGTGTCGCAGCGTTCGCGGCTTGACGAATCGATTGTCAGTATTTGTTTAACATCGAGTTATAATACCGAATACAGCGGAAAAGTACTCGACCTTATACAAAAATTGCAGCCGCATGTACGCGGCATACGGATAATTGTTTGTACGGTCTATGAGCTTATCTGGCTTGCAACCGGCAAAAGCGAAGCGATGATTAACGTCAAGCCGTCAATGGGCTTAAGTTCCTGCGCCGGTAAGTTGATTGTCAGCGAAGCGGGCGGTACGGTAACCAATCTATCGAATAAGCCGCGACAAGAAATCGATGATTTATTAATCACCAACTCGGTTATCCATGATGCAGTGTATAACATTATCTCGCAGGCATCCAATACTATCCCGTGATATGACATACTCACATCACGGGCATTCCCGCACCGGGTATATTTGATGGGACAGGCTTTCCTTTTACATGAAAGTTTATGCTTCCATTGTTCCTACCTAATCGGACAAATACTACAGAATGACAGTGGTTTTATACGATAGTTTTAGCACAAATACTGAATGTGCTGTGCGGGGAAAGGGCGCTGTTCCGTCCATACACACAGAGAGAACAACGGCGATCTTTTATCGCCCTAACCGGAACATGAGTGTTTTTCCCCGAATCATAACCAATGAAATGTCTTCCATGCCGGAAATGCTTTCAGCCGCTGAATAGATGATACTTTCCATATCTTCAACTCTGCCGAAATATTGTACAGCATATTTTGTTTGAGCGGCAGACTGGTGCATTACCCGTATCGATTCGACTTTGTTTTGTAATTCGCTCCGAAACTTACTCATTAGCCTGCTGTCGGCTGTGTTGTTAACGGTAATTTCGTACCGAATTCCTTGTGCATAATCCCGCACCAATGCTTTTTTTGCTTGATCGACGGCGACACCCATTGCCTTAAACACCGTTGACTTTATCGCGTTCTGTGCTGCGGCTTCGGTGCTTGCACGGTCGAAGGTCTTAGGGCTGCTATAAGGTACTGCACCGAGCAATTCTCCCGTAGACGGATTGTACATTTTTAGGTTGACTTCCGCTTGGCCGTAGTAACCGCCCGTTTCCCGACCGCCTTGTACAAAACCTTCAACTTCAATATAAACATCCGCACCCAGTTTTTGCGCGATCCATTGCACAATCGAAAGCTCCGCCGTCTCCGGTTCTTGAGCAAACAGCGAGGCGCTATCCGTTTTTAACGCTTCTACCGCGGTATAATCGACTGCACGATACCCGTTGTCGAGCAGGTATTTATTCGCCATGCTGACAGCCGATTTTGAAAATGTACTGCCGTCTTTTGCCTTTTGATTTGGCACAACCATATACAACATACTGTCTACATACTCTGAAATAAATCCGACGTTGTTTCCTTGCAATGCGCTCTTTGTTTTCGCTTCGAGCACTTCGGGAGCCGATTGGATATTTCCGCCCTTTGCAGGATACATACCCATCATATCAAGCACTTGTCGCACCTCACCCATTTTGACCGGTACAGTGATTTCGCAATAGTATCCGCGATAGGTTTGACCGCGCCGCAAAATGCGTATATAGTCGGTTTCGAGATACATATTCGGTTTTCCCTCGGCGTAAAAAAACTGATGCAGCTTGTTCCGACTCTGCATTTCTTCCGTAGCCCCAATCAAGTCGATGATTGCAAGTTGCAGCGTGTTCGTTTTTGCTTGATTCAGAGCCTCTAAAAACGTGTATCCTTCTCCGGAACCTGAATAATAAGGGTTTATACCCATGTATTGAGGTACTTCCGGTACAACAACACATGACACTAAAAGTATCAGCATTAGTGTAGAAAAAGATGTGTGTTTTTTCATAGTCTTCTCCATATCTTGAATGAATATCGGATAGTATAAACAGGTGCCGTTCTGCTATCTTTAAAGCCGCCCTGTTATTCCGATAAAAGCGTAAAAGTTTACGTGCGAAGATAAAATATCCCATGCATAATTATTAATGCTTTTGAGTTTCGGATCCGAGAATAGACTATCGGTATGCAATTTGTTCGCAACCTGCCGCGGCGTGAGTAAACTATGCATATAGCCGAAGCCGACGCTGCCGCCTACCGTCCAATTCCGCGAAATAAAATAATCTGCCGATACAAGAAGCCGTCCGCCAAGCTGCGATGCCGTAACCGCACCGACTTTTGATTTTGCCGAATCGGTTTGTGCAGAAACTGATGTGCCTGAAAAGCAAAACTGCAATTCCGGTGTAATTTTAAATCGGGATATATAGGCATTATACACCCCAATTCCTAAATATCCGGTTCCAAAAGGCGTCAACTTCATCGGTTTTGCACTGAGTACGGCAGAGTCTCCGATCGGTTGCTGTATGGCATATTCATATCCGAATAATATGCCTAGATGAAAGCCGACGTTGTAGGTGAGTCGTATGCCGAACGTAGGTTGAACACGCAGATACTCTCTCGAATTCCTCGTTATTACACCGGTAACGGGGACGGTTATGCCCGCATAGCCTTGCAGCAGAACATGGGAATTTAAACGCTCTTTAACCGTATCCCCTTCGACAATCGGCTGGTCTGCATAAATCACCTTTGCAATCGAAAAAGTATCGTGCACTTCCGAAATAATTAAAAGTCCCGTTTCTTTTAAAGATTGTTTTCCGGCGACAAAGATGTTTTTTTGGAGAAGGTATTCATCTCCTTCTTTGAGACCGATATCTTTTCCAAACTCGATGGTAACATCATTGTTTCCCCGATCTACTGCAAGTATCCCGCTCGACAAGGCAAATTCCGGTTCAAATTTAATGGCGCCATATACGGCATTTTCTAGCGACTCGATTGTATCGTCAATAGCATCGGAACGCCATTGTGAAATTTCTCTAACATATAGCGGTATAACCCGTTCACCTGCTGAGCCGGAAACGTCGAGGATGGACAGTGCCCCCTCTATTGTGACACTCCAGTATTTTTTGATAACTTTTTTGTCGTCAACTTTAATTTCTTCAATTATAAGTTTTTCATCATAGGCAGTAATTCGTGGGGCAAATACAAGGAATGCCCCGGTAAGCCGTTCCCAATCGGTACGGGTAAAAGCTTCTTCGCCCGATAATACGGTTTCAGGAATTTCTAACCGCTGTTCCTTCATCCCTTTGATTTGTTCGATAAAGGATGCGATGTTGCTTGAACTGAGGCGATACTGCATACCGATTACATTAAACCGCTTAAAAGAGGTAACGACCCCGATAATCCGTTGGTCTATCCTAGCTGCTACTTCGGATGGTACATCACTTGAATGCGATAGCTTAAAAACGGCGATGTCTTTTTTACCGCTCATCGTTTGAGCTGAAATCAACATTGCTAAGAGTATATATGATATAGCGGATATGCTTCTTTTAGGACATTTAAGCATGGGCGTATACTAACATAATCGATAATTTCAACACAAGGGGAAGGATTGGCAAATGCATAAGACGGTTACCGGATATATCCCCGCATAAAAATTGAGGTTGGGGATGTCCCAAAAGTTGGTTACTTTCGGAACATCCCCGACGAGTTTAAAATTAAGTCTTTATACAGCAACGACTTAATTTTAAACATCGCATCTAAATCTAAGGAAGCTGTCCAAAAACTGTTTCGCAATCCGCTTTGCGGATATGATAAATCATTTCCTTACAGGAAAAGCCGATAGGCTTTCAGTTTTTAGACAGCCCCTCTTCGCGATTCAAATGGTCTCACAGCCTCAATTTTTCTGCGGCGTTTAAGCTATCTGTCTTATGTGTTTGTCCTTCTGCTAAAATACTAGGGCGCCTCTAAAAATCTAACCGAGTTTTTAGAGGTGCCCACTAGTATAAAAGGTACTTCTTGCGGATATTGCTGAATTGCTTACTCTCTTTTTCGATGCGGGCAAAATAGGCTTGTGCGGTTTGTGAAGGATCGGTCAGCTGTGTGCAACCTGTTAATAAATGGAGACCGCAGTATTTTTTGCCCGCGTTGTTTATCGTAAATTCATTGGGGTAGAGGCGTTTGAGCTCGTAGAACATGGCGATGGCCATTTTAACGGGGGCAAAACTGTGGCGGTCGGTAACGGCAATTTGGATACCGCCACAGAGCTTCCCCGCATAGAGCGAAAGCGACGGGGTAAAAACCGCGGGCAAAAAACGTACCCCCGCCAAGTCTAACCTGTTTAGCCGGTCGGCTAAGCGATACGCATCGATGTAGGGGGCTCCAAGGTACTGAAACGGCATCGTCGTTCCTCTCCCTACCGAAAGGTTTGTTCCTTCAAACAAACAGACACCGGCATATACGAGCGCAGTTTGGGGCGACGGAATATTGGGAGACGGCGGCACCCATATTAAAGGCAATTCGTCAAAGTATGTTTCTCTACTCCAGCCTTCCATTGGAATGACGGTTAAATCGCAGTGGATGCCGTATTCGGTGTTGAACAAAAGTGCGAGTTCTCCGACCGTCATACCGTGCCGCTGCACAATGGGAAAATATCCCGTAAAGGAGCGGTATTCGAGTTCCAGTATATTCCCCTCGACGGCACTGCCGATTGGGTTCGGCCGGTCGAACACGACAAACTTCTTTTTGTGTCGCGCACATTCTTCCATTGCATACGCCATCGTGGAAATATAGGTATAAAAACGGGCG
The DNA here is from genome assembly GCA_963514615.1 of uncultured Treponema sp. Classification (GTDB taxonomy): domain Bacteria; phylum Spirochaetota; class Spirochaetia; order Treponematales; family Treponemataceae; genus Treponema. The sequence goes on along the minus strand of CAUPUT010000011.1, from coordinate 3,905 downwards.
CCGATATCCTGAATATCAAAGCAAAGCACATCGATATCTTTCAGCATCTCCTGCGTCGGGCGCTTGGTGTTCCCGTAAAGGCTGTACACCGGAAGTCCCGTCTGCGGGTCGGCGCTGTGCTCGATGGTTGCACCCTCCCGTTCGTTTCCCTGTATGCCGTGTTCGGGCGCAAAAAGCGCTGTAAGCTGTACCGACCGGCTCAACAGCACGGCAGAGGGTATTCCTCCGGAATCGATACCGGTTTGGTTGGTAATCAACCCTATCCGTTTCCCGGTAAAAACGGCGCGGTAGTCCGCCAGCCGCTCAATTCCCAATTTAAGCCGGTTCTCCGCAATGGCTTCTCGGCACATAATACAAAGTAGAAAGAACAATGCGGCTGCCGTTTTCAGCCGACATAAGTGAGCTAGAGACGTTTTTATAAGAGGATATCGTACAGATGCATCTATCATTGGGTGTATTATAGAAGACTTAAGAATTTTGTAAAGCTATAGCAGAAACCGGTCGTTTTAAGTATACTAGCGCTTAATTATGGAAGAGAAAACGCAGGAAATGGAGCGGATTCAAGAGCTGCTCGATAATAAACACTACGTAGCCTTAATTGCGGAACTCGCCGAGATGAACGCGGTTGATGTTGCCGAAATATTGGATAAAGAAAATGCAGCAAATGCGGTGTTCCTTTTCAGGATGCTTCCCAAGGATCTTGCAGCGGAGGTCTTCGCACTCCTTTCGAGTGAACAGCAAAGTGCATTTATATCATCGATTACCGATAAAGAGCTCGGCCCTATTTTGGATGAACTTGCGTTTGACGACATCGTAGACCTCGTAGAAGAGATGCCTGCCAATGCCGTCAGAAAGATTTTAGCAAATTCCGGCGAAGAAGAGCGCAAGCTCATCAATCAATTCCTAAAATACCCTCCCGACTCTGCCGGAAGCCTGATGACGATTGAGTATGTCAGTCTTAAAAAAAACATGACGGTAAAGCAGGCTCTGGACTACATTAGAGAGACGGGACTGAAAAAAGAAACAATCTATACCTGTTATGTTACCGACGCCAACAGAGTGCTTGAGGGCATCGTTTCATTAAAAGAGCTTGTGTTGGCGCCTGAACAAGAGCTTATCGAAAATATTTTTGAAAGTGAATGTATCTATGTGAACACGCACGATGACCAAGAAAGCGTTATCGCCGTGTTTAAAAAGTATGCATTCCTTGCCTTGCCTGTTGTCGATGCGGAAAAACGGCTGATCGGTATTATCACGGTTGATGACGTAATGGACGTTATGGAGCAGGAAGCGACGGAAGACTTTCAGATCATGGCCGCTATGCAGCCGTCCGAAGACGCGTACTTGAACACCGGTGTTTTTAAGCTTGCCAAGCACCGTATCGGGTGGCTGATGCTCCTTATGGTTTCGGAAACATTTACCGGGAGAATTATCGAGCACTATACCGAGCTGTTGGCAACCCTTACTATACTGACCTCATTTATCCCCATGCTGATGGATACCGGCGGAAATTCCGGAAGTCAGTCATCGACATTGATTATTCGCGGACTTGCTACCGGCGAAATTCAGCTGCGTGACTGGGCAAAAGTTTTGTGGAAGGAACTCCGTATTGCAATTATGGTGGGCGCGTTGCTTGGGCTAACTATCTTTGTAAAGTCTTATTTCTTAGACGGCAAACCGATGCTTATTGCGGCGAGTGTCGGCTTAACGCTCGTTGTAACCGTTACTATTGCAAAACTTACCGGCGGACTTTTACCGATTCTTGCAAAAAAACTTCACATGGATCCTGCAATTATGGCAGGTCCGCTCATCACAACCATTGTGGATGCTGTCAGTTTAATTGTCTATTTTAAAATTGCAAGCCTCTTATTGTTTTAAGGCTTAATGGTATCGGCATTATATGAAATGGTTTGACCGCTTCCGTTACCGTACTTTTTCTCAATCCACCCCTGTAGAGGAACTATTGGTTGAAGTTTTTAGAAAAACCATCCATCTTTCTTCGGCTTTAACCGTTGTTCTTGCAGAGTATTGGTATACGCTTACTGTTGCAGGTATTATCGGTATCAGTATACTCTACTGTGTTTCGGAGTTTCTTCGTATGCGGGGACACGAGCTGTACCTCATTGCAGATATTACCCGCCATGCTTCCCGAGCACGTGATAAAGGAAGGTTCGTGCTTGGGCCGTTGACGCTTGCCGGAGGAGTGCTTACCGCGCTGCTCCTCTTTCCTATGCATACGGCAAAGATTGCGATATTTGCACTTGCGTTCGGGGACGGTCTTGCAAGCCTTGTCGGGAAGCGTTTCGGTAAAATTCGCCTTGCTTTTTTTAGAGATAAGACCGTTGCTGGAAGTTTAACCTGTTTTACGGCGGTGTTTCTGTCGGCTTTCGCCGTTAGCGGCAGCTTGTGGAAGAGCCTTGTTTTAGGGGTTGCAGGGGCATGTATCGAAATGCTTCCGCTTAAAGATTACGACAATCTTTTGATACCGATTTCTATTGGCTGTCTTGCCTCACTACTTCATGCGTAAGCACGGTTGAGCATTACAAAACATATCCGAATCGCCTTGCCCGGACTTACCTATTGCCATAGATAGAATTGATGAATTGCCTTTAGGAAAAAGAAGCCGCCCGCTAAAAGTACCGCAATACCAAGCAGGGTAAAAAACCACGAACCGGAATATAGCAATACGGTATATGCAATTAACATTATCAGTAGTCGAATTGCCGCTTTTCGGTACTCGATAATACTGCGGTATATGCCGACCGACAAAAACGACAGTACGGCCAACACGCATATAATTCCACTGAACGAATACAGAAGATAGCGATAAGACCGGGAGAACAAAAAGAAGGACAGTGTGTGGACGGTGTCGATCGGGATGGTATGGGATAATGCGAAAGCGACGAAGCTCAACAAGAAAACAATGGAACCGGTTTCCCTTGTGAACGTCTTATGGGCAAAAAGACTCGATGTTAAAAGCGCTAAGCAAGCGCCAAACCGAAAAAAGAAAATAATCCGTGCAATGGACGCCATAAAAACAGTTAATAAGGGGTAACGAACTTGCAGCGGAAAAAGCAGTTGAAGTGACTCAATCGACAGGGAAAAAATAAAGAGGCTAAAGAATGAAATCTCCAATGCATGAGTCTTTTCAAAGAGGAAAAAGATAAAAACAAGCAACAGTAGCGATGTCAGCGGAAGAGAGGCGATGCCAACCATGACTGCATAATTATTATATGCAAAAAACGGCAGCCTCAATAAACGAAAAGCACTTTCAGGTGCTGCCGACATCTCTGCAAGCAAGTTGTGTGCAACAATGGTAATACAGCAGCTTATATTACCCGCCATCATGAGCGCAGCAATACAAATACCGAAAACTAAAATTCTATTACGACCGGCTATTGTCATGTATGCCAGTATAGTTTGAAACACGCTCCTCTGTCAAATATATGGGCATCTGCAAAAAACTCAGGTATAGTTTTTAGGAGGTGTCTCATCAGTAAACTTGATAACAGCATTGGGGCTGTCTAAAAACTGAAAGCCTATCGGCTTTTCCTGTAAGGAAATGATTTGTCATATCCGCAAAGCGGATTGCGTAACAGTTTTTGGACAGCTTCCTTAGATTTAGATGCGATGTTTAAAATTAAGTCATTACTGTATAAAGACTTAATTTTAAACTCGTCGGGGATGTTCCGAAAGCAACCAACTTTTGGGACATCCCTAATGCTCAGGAATGAACACGGACGTTCATTCTTGAACGATGCCGCCCATGGCGGTGGAGGGACGGCAGGTATTAAACCGCACGAATAAAAAAGCCGGTCTATGGATCACCATAAACCGGCTTTCTTTATGTCATGCGATTATTAGTGCGGAAGCTTTAATCCCCTAGCGCTTTTCGCCATAGTAAG
>CAUPUT010000010.1:0-16201 GCA_963514615.1 uncultured Treponema sp. | reverse complement strand
CCGTGTGTACGTTGTTTTCCAATCCCCAGTATTATATCATCGGCGCCGTAAAGCCCCACGGAACTCGCTTTTTGCCGGTCTTGAAGCGTATGCCGAAAGCTGCGGTGTTTCATCTAACGCCGCACAACAGACCTCAGTTATATGCTCAGCTTGAGCAAGCGCAGAGCTTTGCCGTGTTTTTGCATATCGTCAGCGGCGGATCTCCAAACGGTAAAAAATGATACCGAATGCTATGCAGACTATCTCAACAACTCCTACAAACAACAATACCGGCGCCGCCATTCCGCTTCCCACTGCGATTATTCTTGCAAGCGGGCTTTCTACGCGGATGGGCCGCTGCAAACAACTGCGCCCGCTTTGCGGGAAGCCGTTAATCCGGTACGTTGTTGAAACGCTGCTTGAAGCAGGTGTTATACATTTGGTGATTACGGTTAATAGCGAAACGCGACAACCGATAACGGAAATGATAGAGACGTTAACACAAGAAAACTCTGCGCAAAACGGATACCTAAAGAACCAAGTCGGCGGAAATACAACCTTCCCATCATTTTACTGCGATATTGTTTTTAATCCTGAACCGGAGCGGGGACAGGGACGTTCGGCTGCTCTTGCGGTACAGGCTGTCTGCGTCTGTCATACAGAGACGCGTGCCGTACAGACTGCTCGCAGCAGCTGTACGGAATGTTCCGCCTCAAATACCGTCCATACCTATACCCCAAACGGTTTCTTATTTTGTACTGCCGATCAGCCTTTTTTACAAACAGATAGTATCCGCGACCTCTGCGCCGTATTTCAGAGCCATCCCGACTGCATTGTTTCTGCTGCCTTTAACGGCAAGCATTATTCTCCGGTCATCTTTCCGGCGGCATTGGCCGGTGAGCTCAGCCGCTTGGACGGAAGTGTCGGCGGCAGAACCGTAATGAATGCTCACCCTGACCTGATACTGTACTCCCCACTCCGCTCCGAGATGGAAGCCTTCGACATCGATACGCCCGAAGAGTTTAAGCGGGCAGAGAAATATCTGAAGAAGATAGCGACAGCGTATTAAAAACCTTTCCCGAGACAAGTTTAGACGTAAGACTAGATGCGTTTATCTTGTTTCATTTCTCCATGTCATTGGTAAGATGCTAACCCCTGAATCTTCCGTATTTTCGTGATTACTTTCAAATTTTAAAAAAAATTCTTTTTTTTTCTCCGAATTTCAAGCCATTTTGCAACGCGTGCCTTATAAGACAGACAGCATCAACCACAAGGAGGTTTTTATGCAACAACAAAAACGGGCAAATTCCGTAACCCATGTAAAATGTGCTGCCGCATTGCTGCTCTGTCTGTTCCTGATAGCTGCAATAGGATGTCAACAGCCGACGAAAGCCTTGATAAGGGAAACAAAAACGGAAAAGACACCACCAAAACCTGCCAAGCCTGAAAAACCGAGCAACGGGAATAATGGCAATCCAAACGATCCGCAAAATGGCGGTAATCCCGGTAACGGTCAAAATAACGAACAAGGGAAAATTACCTACCAAGGCCTTGATATTCCCGATACTCTTGCACGGTCGCCGCAGCGATTGCGCGAAATGATTATCCAAGGGCGGCAGCTCAGTGAAACGGAACCACAGTTTAATAACCAAGGTATGGTAGTAAAATACGTCGAAAAAGAGGTTGAATATGACATTTCGGCTGCTTTTGACGATACGCTCCTGCTCGATCCTTCTCAAAACTCAATCTATCCCGGATCAGTTTTGCGAGGAGATAGTCTTGACAGAGACAGTTATCAAGAAATTATCGAAGGCAATAAGCGGAAAGCGGTGATCTCTTTCGATTTACAAGGAGTAAAAGATAAAGAAGGTAAAGATGGAAAACCGGGAATTACTTCAGGCGAAATTTTTCCGGATTTAGCATCATATAGAGATCTGCGCAATAGAATCCTCAGTCAAAGTATTACCTACCACGCTTCAGCCAATTTAAGCTATGAAGAGATTGAAATTACCAATGAAAAAAGTCTTGAAACGCAGCTTAAACTCGGCATCGGTTTCGGCGCCGCAGGGATTAAAAGTAAGATAGCGGGAGGTTTTAAGTTCAAGAATGGGGAACAGAAGGAACGGCGTCTGATCAAATTCGTCGAGACGTTTTACACTGTTGATGTGAACCAGAATCCCGCGCCGCTTATGGTCAATATTCCGCGTGAGGCTATAGGGAACAAAATGCCGGTATATGTATCATCGGTTTCTTACGGACGCATCGCCTATCTTACCATCGAATCCGATCAAAACAAGTCCGAACTCAAGGCAAATATTGATGCAGTTTTTAAAGCCACAGCAACAAATAATGCCGAAGCCGACATTGATTTGGCAATCAAAAAACTGGAAAAAGGAACAACGATTAAGATCAATATTATAGGAGGAGGAAGCGAAGCGGTTACCGATCTTAAACAGTTCCAAAAATACGTTGTAAAAGAAGGTTTTTCTGCAAAGAATCCGGGGCAAATTATTAAGTATCAATTAAGATTCTTGGATGACAATGCCATTGCCTATATTAAATACGGCGAAAAATACAAAACCGTAGAACGCATGGAAATCCCTACAAAGGGCTACAAAATAACCGCAACCGTAAAAAATATAAAATATATAGGGCATAACTCTATAAATATCTTCGGTATTATCGGCATGCAGCCGCTTAACAAGGACAAGCTCCAGAAAACACTTCTTAACTACAGTGATACGGGATTACAGCAAAAATTACTGGTTAAACTTAATGAGACCGCAAAACCTCAAGGACAGTCGAACAGTATTATTGTGCCGAGTGAATCTTCCGTCGCCCAACTTGCCTTCAACATAGCGGGAGAGATAATTATAAACGGGAATACAAGTAGTGCTCAACTGGTTTTTGTAAGTGATAATCAGGGAAGCAATCCTATGCTGCTTAGCCCTACTGCCCTTGAAATAAAAACGCAACACGCAAAAACTTTTAAGCTCTATCGCAAAGGAAAGCCGAATGAAACACTGTTAATCGATGTTTGGTTTGAAGCTGATAAAGAGTTGTAAAAGTAAAAGTTTTCGGCGTGTATGTTAAAACCAATCGCCGCAGATAAGCCGGTAGGCGGCTGATCCCGGAAGAGGTATCGGCGGCAGCGCATTTCGTGTAAACCATGCAGCCTCCGATAACTCTTCCTTTTGTACAGTAATATCCCCCGAAACATATTCGGCGCGAAAGGCAAGCATCAGCTGATTAGGATACGGCCAGCTTTGACTTCCGCGATATCGGATATCTTTGACAGTTAAGCCGACTTCTTCTCGTATTTCGCGGGCAACAGCCTCTTCTGCCGTTTCGCCTGCTTCAATAAAACCGGCGATACAGGTATAAATATCGGAGATATGCTGCACATGCCGCGCCAAAAGAATTTGCTCACCCTTACTGATAAGCACGATAATACACGGCGCAAGAACCGGATAAAATATTCTGCGGCATTGCGGGCATTCAAGCGCTGTTTCGGTTATACTTAAATACAGACAACTGCCGCAAGAAGAACAATACTTTGTGTGATTCAGCCAATCGAGCAAAAGAGCTGCACGGGCAACAATCGCTACATGATCATCAGATTCCGTTACAAATAGATCTCGATACGGTATGCGTTTAAAACCTACCGGAACCGCTGCATCAGGCGATAAAGCCGCTGCAAAAGTATGGTATGCCTTTTCGCCGTAGAAACGGAGAATATCACGGTCGGTATATTTTTTAAGAATTTGAGAAACCTCGATACCGCTCGGCAGCCACCCGTTTTTGGAAATAAAAATATCTTTTTTTTGTATTAAAATGCCGAATTCAAAACCGGTCCCATCGGAACAATCTATAAGAGCCATACTACCTGTTATCCTTTTAAGGTATCGTTACAAGTTGATAAAGAGTTTCGTTCTTTGTTGATGATACGCGGGTGCTTAGGTATCAAAAGCGAACATCCTGTAATTAATTTCATTGCTCTTATTATAGCAGAAAAAGAAAAAAAATGATACTTCGATGAGGATACACGGCAGAGTAAACCCATCAGGCAGCGTAGATAAAAATTGCAAGATTATTGAGTCTGTGAAACCATTTGAGTCATCATCAAAAGGGGTATACCTTGCAAAAACAAGCAATAAGCAATATCATTATATATTGATGTGGCTGTGAAAAAAGCTGAAAGCCTATCGGCTTTTTTCTGTAAGGAAATTATTCTTATATCCGCTAAAGCGGATTGCGAAACAGTTTTTTAACAGCCCTCGTGATTGAAACAAACATTGATACCCGCAAACAGCAGGGCGCTGCGAACAGCGGGAACAGCCTTATTCGTGCAGGCTCGATATAGGAGAAATGTATGGCACACAAAGTTCAGATTTCCGATTTGGTATTACGGGATGCTCATCAATCTTTACATGCAACACGCATGACCACAGCAGATATGCTGCCTATTTGCAGCAAGTTGGACAGCGTAGGATATTGGAGCTTGGAAGCATGGGGCGGAGCAACGTTTGATTCATGCATCCGCTTTTTAAATGAAGATCCGTGGGAACGGCTACGCTCGCTACATAAAGCATTACCGAATACTCCCATTATGATGTTGCTGCGCGGGCAAAATTTACTCGGCTATCGACACTATGCCGATGATGTAGTCGATGCATTTGTGCAGGCTGCTGCCGATAACGGAGTTGGCGTATTTCGTATCTTTGATGCGCTCAACGACCCGCGCAATCTTAAACGTGCGGCAGATGCGGCAAAGAAAACCGGTAAGCACGTTCAAATGGCAATTTCTTATGCAACGACGCCGTATCATACGATAGAAAAATATGCCGAGCTGGCTAAAACATACACCGACTTCGGAGCCGATTCTATCTGTATTAAGGATATGGCCGGTTTGTTAAAACCTTTTGAGGCATTCGATTTAGTCACGGCAATTAAAAAGAAGACAAGTATTCCTATCAATATCCACACCCATGCGACAACCGGTTTGTCCGTTGCGACCTTACTAAAGGCAGCCGAAGCAGGTGCGGATATTCTGGATACCGCTATCTCATCTATGGCTATGGGGACTTCCCACAGTCCGACTGAAACAATGGTAGAAATCTTCCGCGGTACCGAGATGGATACCGAATTGGATATCAAACTGCTTTTAGAGATTGCGGCCTATTTCCGCGAAGTACGCAAACATTACGCTCAGTTTGAATCGAGCTTCCTCGGCGCCGACACTCGTATTTTAGTGTCGCAGGTACCGGGCGGTATGCTTTCCAACCTTGAAAATCAGCTGCGCGATCTTAAAGCCTCCGACAAAATGGATGCGGTATTAAAGGAAATTCCGATTGTACAAAAAGATTGTGGTTATATCCCATTGGTTACTCCGACAAGTCAGATTGTCGGTACTCAGTCGGTATTCAATGTGCTCTTTGGACGGTATAAAAAACTGACCGCAGAAACCCGCGACCTGCTTATCGGCCGGTATGGTAAAACTCCCGCTCCATGCAATGAAGAACTGGTAAAAATCGCTTTAGCGGAAGCAAAGGTAGAAGAACCCGTAACGGCTCGTCCTGCCGACTTTATTCCCAATGAGCTGGATAAAATAAAAGCCGAAGCAAAAGAAAACGGAGCAGGCAATTCTATTGAAGATGTTTTGACTTACGCGATGTTCCCCAAGGTTGCACCCAAATTCTTTAAAGAGCGCAGTAAAGGCCCCGTTGTGTTTACGGCACCGGAGAAAAAAGTCGGTGGTGCTGTGGGCAGTGTAAGCAGCGGTTCTTATACGGTAACGGTAAACGGTACTGATTATGCAGTTTCTTCATCTAACGGAACGTTCACGGTGAACGGTACAACATATTCCGTCAGTATAAAAGAGAATACCGCATCGGCTCAAAAGGTATCTGCTGCGGCACAAACCATACCGGCATCAAAAACGGAAATACCCGCAGCAGCTCAGGCTACCTCTAAACCTGCTGCAGCACCTCAGTCAGCAACAAGTAGTAGTAGCGGTGCAAAACTGCTCGCTCCGGTAACCGGTACCCTTCTCCGCTACGCTGTTGCGGAAGGAGCAAAGGTCAACGAAAGGCAAACGGTTATCATACTTGAATCGATGAAGATGGAGTTGGAAATTAACGCGACCGCTGGCGGTACGGTTCACTTTACTGCAGCAGTCGGTACACAGGTAGCAGAAGGCGACTTGCTCGCAGAGATCCGCTGACAGCCAAGCTTCCGGTAACGGCTAAAAAACAGCCGGTACCGGAAAAAAGTGAGTGCCTGCCGGTGGTTCTCTTTTTATCATATATAGGGAATCTCTAAAAACTTAGCTTTTAAAGGCTCCTTATCGACTATCGACAATCCGCATATCGGAAACACCTCTTTATGTTACCGTTAAAAAAAAGCGACTATAGCCGTTATATCATCGCTGCTGTTTTTCTTTTTATCATTCCTCATTTATTTACGCAGTCTCTTTCTACCCTGAGCCAAAATAGTTCCGTTTCTATGCAAGCCATGCATTCTGCCGTACCGCAGACCGGGCATTCTATAACACCAACATCTGCATCTCAACAGGAGAAGTTACTACGTACCGTTATTGCGCGACTTTCACTTGAAGAAAAAGCGGCGCAAGTGCTAATGGTCAATATCGCCGGAAGCAAAACGGCTGATGCAAAAAGCATCGCTTCGTTCAAAGGAACGGTTCCCGGAGCTGTACTCTTATTCGGATATAATATAGCGGATACGCCGCAAGCGGTCTCAGCCTTTTTAGAATCGACCGTACAAAGTTTTCAAGAATCGGCACTCCGTTCCGGCCATGCTTTTATCCCACCGCTTTTTGCACTGGATAACGAAGGCGGCACCGTATATCGAACCCGCCGCATCACTGTTCCATTACCCGCCGCAGAGGAAATCGGCATACGTTTTTCCGTCGAGGAAACAGAGGAATTATACCGGCTGCTCGGTCAGCAGATGCGAGAGCTGGGACTTCAGCTCAATCTTGCACCCGTGGCAGAAGCAGGAACTAAAGAAACTGCGGCGGCGCTTGGTACACGGACATACAGTATGGAACCAAAACAAGCGGGTAAATACGCTGCAGCGGCGGTACGCGGAATGCAAAAGGCCGGTATCCTTGCGGCGGTCAAGCACTTTCCCGGTAATGGTGCCGCGGATTTACACAAAGGCACTGCGGAATTGGCTGTCGACTACAAAACGTTCCTTAATCGCTATTGCGCACCATTCCGGCCTTCAATTACAGACGGTACGGCTGCCGTGGTGATTTCCCACATTACGGTACCGGCAATTGAAGCGGTGCCGTTCTGTTTTTCTGCGAAGGGAATCACCCTACTCCGCAATGAATTGGGATTTTCCGGTCTTATCATCACTGATGATATTGTAATGCAGGCATTAAAACAGAACGGCGCTTCGCCCGAAGAAAACGCAATGCGTGCACTCACTGCGGGCTGCGATATGATCATGTGCTCGCTATCTAAAATCTATCCGTTGATAGAAGCTATCGCCGAAAAAGCTCGTTCCAATGCAGAGTTTGCCAAACGGCTTGATGAAGCAGTGTTACAAGTTTTAATCGCCAAGCAAAGGGCAGGGCTCATCGATACAGGCAAGCCCGTCAATTCAGGAAGGGTGAAGACAAAAACCGCGCCGACTAATCAGAACAAAGACTAATCGGCGGATTGGTGCATTTTAAAATTCAGTTTTTAGAGATGCCGGGTTACTTTCTAATATAATTATTGACATCGTACGGCTTACCCGCGTTATAATCGCGCAAGACTGCCGCAACCGTACCGCTTAACAACAATAAGCTGATAAGGTTCGGGATAACCATAATACCGTTAAAGAAGTCGACTAATTCCCATACCAAGTCGATTTTCAACAAACTGCCTAAAAAGATAAACACTACGACAAGTAGTTTATACGGTATTAAGCCCTTTGAGCCGAAAAGGTACCGGATATTGGTTTCGCCGAAATAGTACCAACCGATAATTGTAGAGAACGCAAAGAAGAACAAGCAGATCGCAATGAAAAGGTAGCCGAATGTGTGTCCGAACAAGTGTTGAGAGAACGCTTCTTGTACCAACTGAATACCTTTCATGACCGGTTGGCCGTTTTCAAATTTGATAATTCCTGCACTGAGTACGGTAAAAACGGTAATGTTTAACACAACGAAGGTGTCGATAAATACGGCAACAATTCCCAATACCCCCTGTTCGACCGGATTGTCGACCGTTGCAACCGCATGAGCATGAGGTGTAGAACCCATACCGGCTTCGTTGGAAAAAAGACCGCGAGCAATACCGTAACGTGCAGCACGCCCTATACCGAAGCCTAACGCACCACCCCAAACGGATCGCGGATTAAAGGCGCCTTTAAAGATCATAGAGAACATTGCCGGAATATTATGCGCATTCATTAAGATAACGATAATACCGACGACAATATACACAATCGCCATTAATGGAACAACTTTTTCGGTAACGGAGGCAATACGTTTTACACCGCCCATAAAGATAATACCGGCAATAACAGCGAGAATCACTCCGGTTATCCATGTAGGTACGGAGAATGCATTTAAAAATGCATCGGAAATTGAGTTCGCTTGAACCATATTTCCCATAAAGCCAAGCGCGAGGATAATTGCGATAGCGAAAAACGCTGCAAGAAATTTTGAAAATCCGGTATTACCCAAACCGCGGGAAATATAATACGCAGGGCCGCCGACGGTCTGTCCCGAATTATCCTTTGTTTTGTAGACTTGTGCGATACAGGCTTCAGCAAAATTTGTCGCCATACCTGCTAATGCGGCAAGCCACATCCAAAATATTGCGCCCGGTCCACCCATAACCAAAGCGGTCATTGCACCGACTAAGTTGCCGGTTCCGACCTGCGCTGCGATCGCGGTTGCAACGGCTTGGAAAGAACTCATGCCGTGCTTTCCCGCTTTTTCTCCTTTTAATGAGAAATTGCTGAACAGTCTGCGCCAGCCTGCACCGAATTTTGAAAATTGCACACCCTTTAACCGGAGTGTGAAAAATAAACCTGTTCCGCAAAGTAAGGGAATAAGGAAATACGGTCCCCATACAAAGCCGTTTACACTTCCGACTACATTAGTAAGATTTTGTAAAAACACTTCCATACAAATAGAACCTCCAATTAATAATCTTAATATATCGTATCATACATTGGCGGTGCTATCAAGTATATAATTATTTATTTATTTATAAAGATTTGCAATAGAATCGAAAAACGAATAATAAGAGAGAGACTTTACTGGCAGCTATCAATCGGCATATACGAGTATATACCGACCAATAGCGTTGTAACATTTACCTATCGCATATTTTCCAAAAGTTTAACGATAAATTTCCACATCCGTTCGGCGGATGAAATACTCAAATGCTCATTCGGAGTATGCACATCGTATAAATTCGGGCCGAAGCTGACGGCATCGATATCGGGGATAGTCTTTTTGATAAGCCCGCATTCAAGCCCTGCGTGTACGGCGGAAACAACCGGCTCTTTTCCGGTAAGGTCTTTGTATGTTTTTACGGCAACGTCCCGGGCATGAGACTGCGGCGAATACTCCCACGCGGGGTACTCCGACACCTTGTTAAAGATGCCGCCGGTACGTTCGGCACACAGCTTCAGCACCTGCACAATTTCATCCAGTTCGCTCTTCACCGAGCTGCGCACCGAAATCGTAAACTTTAAGGTTTCTCCGGCAACGGCAAGGATACCGTTATTCAAGCTGGTTTGTACCAATCCGGGGATATCCATACTCATGTATTGTACCCCGTCAGGGACCATCGTCATAAAGTCTATGATGCCGCTGCTAACCGTACCGTTATACATCATCTTAGGCAGCGCCGTCGCCGCTTCGGCTATGATGCGGATATCTTTGTCGGCAACACGGTATTCCGCCTTGATTGCTTCAGCAAGTTTTGCGATAGCTGCCTGTGCGCGGGCGGAATCCTCGACGGTGATAATCGCCTGCGCTTCTTTTGCAATGGCATTATGCTTCGAACCACCCGAAATCGACACGATATGCACGGACTGCTCCGCTTTTACTGCGGACAAAACCCGACCCAGCAGTTTGATGGCGTTTGCACGCTGTTTAATAATCTCCATACCGGAATGCCCGCCGAGCAGTCCGTCAACTTTAATGGAGAGCGCCTGTCCTTTCAGCGGTTCCGTTTCAATCTTAAAATCGATATGGGTATTGGCGCCGCCTGCGCAGCTGACTAAAAAGACCCCTTCCTCTTCGGAATCGATATTGAAAAGAATTCTCCCCTGCAAATGATCAGCTTTTAACGCTCGTGCCCCATCCATACCGACTTCTTCGGTCGTGGTAATTAAGACCTCAAGCGGCGGATGCACAAGCGACTTGGAATCGAGAATTGCCAGTGCATACGCGACCGCGATACCGTCATCTCCGCCGAGTGTTGTGCGATCGGCATGGAGGGTGTCTCCGTCCACAATCAGTTTGATCGGATCTTTAAGAAAATCATGATTCGAATCCGCCGTTTTTTCGCAGACCATATCCATGTGTCCCTGCAATATAACCGTAGGGGATTTTTCGTAGCCGGCCGTCCCGGGCTTTTTGATGATGACGTTGAGCGCCTCATCCTGATACACTTCAAGCGAATGTTCTTTTGCAAAGCGTACTAAAAAATCGCTGATGGCTTTTTCATTGTGTGAACCGCGCGGCACAGCAGAAATTTCGGCAAACCAATGGAATACTTCTTTGGGTTGAATGTGTTCTATATTCATGATTGTTCCTCCTGAGCGGAAATAGTGGATTTCTCTCAGTCGTTTCCGCAGTATAAATCGCGATAACGCTGAAAGTTTGTTAGTAGTGTATCATAATTTTGCACATTTGACAGGTCGCAGCTATTTTACGAATCAAAAAAAACGATTTTATGATATTTCCCGATACCGGTGATTCGTTCGGAGGATTAATACTTAGAAGCCAGGTCGGGGTTGTTGATCCACTGCTAAAAGTACAGCGGTTCCAGAGTTTACTTTTCCAGGGTTTCCGCTTTCCAATTCTTAATTGTCCGTGTTGCTTCCTCAAATCCTGTCAAACAATGTCCGTCCGTGGACATTGTTTGACGTCGAGTTTTTGCTCACGCAAAAACGTCGCTACTGCGTGGAACCACCGCCCTCCATGGCGGATCGGTGCAGGATTTATCTATCATAGCTGTTCTTTTTTCCAATTCTTAATTGTCCGTGTTGCTTCCTCAAATCCTGCACCGATGAGTACAATCTTCTTCCCGTCAGCCTTGTACTGTTCTGCATAGCCGTTCTTTTTTATCTGTGCGAGAGCCTCTTCCGCAGTACCATTGCCGAAAAGCTTAAACTCAAAGATATAGATGCTATCAGCTGTCGTCACCACGCAATCGGCGCGTCCCGTTGCAGAATGTACCTCAGTTTGTACAAACTGTCCCATCAGTGCAAAGACGAGATACACTGCTGTCTGATAATTTTGCTCTCGCAGTTTTAGGTTCTTGTCGGTGAAGTTGTCATACGGAATACTTGCGATAATCGCTTGCATCCGTTCCATAAACCCATCCACATTGCCCTTGCGGATGTCTTGTACAAATCGCCCCACCCAAACCCCTGTTTGACCGAACGGTACGTCAGAGTATGCCGGTAACAGATTATGCAAAAAGCCGTACCGCACCTCATCATTCGGGAAACCAAGCCGATACAGCCTTACATCGCTTATGTATTTCTTGATGGTTAAATACCCTGCTTGAAACAGAATAGGCAACGCATCTTGTGCTACTGCCCGATAGGTTTGCAAGCCTTCTTCATCAAGTTGCACATTGCCATCCAAGTCAGGAATATAATAGTGTGCTTCTTTTAGGTAATTGACCAAAAAAGTCGGTGTTCCCGTGCTGAACCAGTAGCTTTTGATTTCTTTTTTGACAAAGGCGCTCAAAAGGCTAAAGGGATTGTACATTCCTTCCCCGGCAGGATGGAACAGATAGCCGTCGTACCACTGCTTTAAGGCTGCTAATGCCTCTTGATACGGGAGGTTTTGCTCATCGGCAAGCACTTGTATGTCCGGTTGGAAGTTCGTTTCAAGCTCTGTTTGTGTGATGCCGCAGAGACCGGCATATTGTTTTTCCATCGATATATCGCGGAGATTATTCAAATCGCTGAAAATGCTGATTTTGCTAAACTTGGTAACCCCGGTTAAAAACGCAAAGCGGATATATTCATCACAGGTTTTAATCACCGAGTAAAAGGCTTTGAGCGTATTCCGGTAGTGTTCATTGAGCTCTTCATTTACTCCCATCGTTTGCAAAAGCGGCTTATCGTATTCATCTACAAGGATGACTACTTGCTTACCGGTTTGCTTAAAAAGAGCAGCGATAAGCAACCTAAACCGATCTTCCGGAGCTGCTGCTGTTTTAGATACCGCATACTGGGCTTCCCATTCATTCAGATGGAGATTCAAAATATCTACAAGAGCCTGCTCATCTATATAATTTTTTGTATTAAAATCCAGATAGAGTACAGGATATGCTTGCCACGCCTCTCTGCCTTCTTGTGCAGCTTGCTCCTCTTCGGCTTTTTCAAGATATAAATCTTTGAATAGCTCTTTTTGTCCGCGGAAATAGGCTGCCAAGGTTGAAAGAAATAAACTCTTGCCAAACCTCCGCGGACGGCTCAAGAAATAGGGACTCGACACTTGAACGAGCTGCCAAAGAAATGAGGTCTTATCAATATACAGATAGTCATCTCTGCGAAGTTTTTCAAAACTTTGTACGCCGATCGGCAGTTTGCGTGGAGTGTTCATAGTAACAGTATAGCAGGGTTATCATCTTTTGCAAATATACGGTACATCTACTTCGTTACTGCGCACAAATTAATCCTCAACGTATCAAAGATACGCCTGCGGTTAATTTGTGCTCGTGCCTCGTATCTGTACCATCTATTTGCAAAAGCGCTGGAGATACGACGCATCTACCGTCAAAACTATACATCCGTGTATAGTTTTGACTACGAGTTTCGCCAAAGAAAAAACATTGCTGCTGAAAATCCTCAATGTATCATTTCCAACAAGGATGGGCGTGGGATAGGTCAGAAACAAGGTTTGGAACAAAACTTGTCCTCAACCGATGCACATGGACGGACATCGGTTGAGAGGTACA
This sequence comes from uncultured Treponema sp., assembly GCA_963514615.1. Taxonomy (GTDB): domain Bacteria; phylum Spirochaetota; class Spirochaetia; order Treponematales; family Treponemataceae; genus Treponema. Next base: position 3,047 of record CAUPUT010000010.1, on the reverse strand, counting down.
CGGAGTACATTCTTTGGCGTACCGGCAGTTTTGCACTAGGGTGTTTGCTCGGAGCTATTTTGGGCACCAGTTGTTTTAGCAGCGCCGCTACCCTTTTCTTTGTCGAAGACAACCCATGTTTCAAGTTCTATAAAAGGACACGCATCATTTGAATCTTGCTGCGTATTGTTTTTTGCGGTGTAGTTATAACCGGCAAAGCTACTCGGACACTTACGCATAAATAGAAAGAAAATAATGCCACCGATAAGAATGGCAACAACCCCGCCAGCTAACGGCATACGGTCTGCAAGATTTTGAAGCGGCTGAAAGAGATATGTTATCAGGTTAACCCCGGCAATATCCAGAAGAATCTTTATAAGTGCAATAACCCAAAATACCATTACAAAAAAAGTGGTGAGATTCATTATTTTAGAGACGGAAAAAGGATACGCTTTTAACGGGCAGCATTTTTGCGTATTCGTTTCAGAAGGATAATGTGCATAGTCATAAATCGGCCCCATAAGCGGTCTTTCCAGTGCGGAAATATGCGCTTCCCAATTTTTTTGCCAAAAGAGACTGCCGCGGCAAATCAGATGCCATGCGATTGCAAAAACAAGCCCTGCAAGTGTGATGATTAATGCATAGAAATGGCTGCTTTGTATCAGACTCGCGATAGTATTATTCAATGAAGCTTCTTGTTTACCCAGCCCTGTCAAAAGTACATTGAGAATGCCGAAGGGATTCGTTACGGTATATAAGCCGACAAATGCCGCACCGGTGAGCAGTATAAACATATTGGAACGCTTCCAAAATAATCCTATCTCAAATTCTCTTGTCCTGATTGCAAACTCCAATGCTTCTTCCAATTTTGAATAAGGCGCCGTTCCATCGTTTTTGACCTGCATATTTTGCTCATCATTAGAAGGTTCAAACGCTTTTTTATATTCATCTGCTGTGATTCTCCGCTCTTTTGTTTCCTTTTTACAACACCACATAGTCTTCTCCTTCTTTCCAGACAGCTCCCGCTGCCTGACAAATAATAGTTTTTCCCGCGGAACTAACCGTCCGCGGGGTATATATCCTAGCAGGCGGCATATCACCGCCTACTGCCGCTAGTTATCAGCAACAAACGCGCTTGTCCATGTTCCCATCGTGGAGGCATAGTTTTTATACGTTTGCAGCTGATCTGCCGGTACCTTTATGCTGTTTGCCGATAAGATGTTGCAGTAAATGAACGCATTCTTAAAGGCATTAGGGTCACTAGACGGATAATTGCACTTAAGCGTAACAGACGTAAGCTTTGTGCAGTTGAAAAAGCAGCCGCGCATATTTGTAACGCTGCTAGGTATCACAGGCGCTTGCGTAAGGCTTTCGCAGCTGGAAAAGCAGCTGCTCATATTCGTAACGCTGTTGGGTATCTCAGGCACTTGCGTAAGACTTTTGCAGCCGTGAAAGCAGTAGCTCATATTCGTAACGCTGCTTGGTATGACCGGCGCTTGCGTAAGACTTTCGCAGCCGTAAAAGCAGCCGGCCATATTCGTAACGCTATTTGGTATCTCAGGCGCTTGCACAAGGCTTGTGCAGCGGTAAAAGCAGCAGCTCATATCCGTAACGCTGCTTGGTATGACCGGCGCTTGCGTAAGGCTTGTGCAGCCGTCAAAGCAGCTGCGCATATCCGTAACGCTGCTTGGTATGACCGGCGCTTGCGTAAGGCTTGTGCAGCCGTAAAAGCAGCTGTTCATATCCGTAACCTTATCCGGTATCACCGGCGCTTGCGTAAGATTTTCGCAGCGGAAAAAGCAGTAGCGCATATTCGTAACGCCATTCGGTATCATCGGCACTTGCGTAAGATTTTTGCAGTCGGGAAAGCAGTGGCTCATATCCGTAAGACCGGCTATAGCTCCTAATTTAAGTGCAACTTTTTTAGATGGGTTACTTTTCAGTATCATTCCGAGCCGACTTGGACTACTCCAATCTACGCCTTTTACATCGGAAGCTGTAAGACCGTTTACTTCAATGTAGTATATGCCGTCGGATGCAGCGTTTGCTGTTTTAAGGTATTCATCCAATTTCTCAAAAGCAACTTTTTTATAAGGGCTAAAAGTTACTTTTACCGTTGTAGCAGCGGTGATTTTAACTTTTGCGGTACTTTCTCCCGGCTTTCCGCCTTCGGTAAGCGCATCCTTAGGTGCTACGGTCCAGTTTTCCACCGCATAATCATTGTCGTTTGCCGTAAACTCAACGATTTTACCCTCTGCTACGTCTCCGCCGGTAAAAGGTTTGCCGTCAAGTGTTGCAGTGAGTGCCGCTGCCTTGAAGGTAACAGGATGCAGCTTTGCCCACTGTGCGGTATAAGTTGTATCTTTCGCAGGGAACGTTTCAGGCAATTGAGGCTTCCAGTCGCCAAAGTCATAGCCATCCCTTTTCGGAGCGGCAGGCTTTGTTACTGCCTCTCCGTATTTTCCCTTTACTGTTACCGAATCCGTCTTGCCGTTAATATTGCCCCCGGCAAGATTGAACGTAAGCGTGATTTCTTTCACCGTTTTCGGTGTATCTACATTCGGCTTACAGCTTATGGCAAACGCCGCAAGGAGCAGCGCTCCTGCTAACCGACTCAAGAATTTAGTTGTTCTATGTATATGCATATTTTTCTCCTATAAAATAGTAATAGGGAACCTCTAAAAATCTAACCGAGTTTTTAGAGGCGCCCAATAGTATGTGATTCAAATACCGGAAGGGATAATAGATATTTATCCGGTATCGAACCAAACCGCATACTGCGCATTGCGGTATAAGGCTGACAATAATGGGTAATTGATAATGCGTAAGTGGTAATTATGCGGCGCGGAATTTCCGGCTGAATCTTTTGGATTTTGAACGTACTTTGAAATTGGGAAAAATAGAACGGCTCTTTGCGATCTTAGCGCCTTTGCGGTTTGTTTGTGTGTGTAAACTGAGAAAAAATAAGGATGCGTGTGATTACAGAATAAAAAACTTTCTAACGGGTATTCACGCTGTGAGCTGTGAGCTGTGAGCTGTGAGCTGTGAGCTGTGAGCTGTGAGCTGTG
>CAUPUT010000009.1:0-17773 GCA_963514615.1 uncultured Treponema sp. | reverse complement strand
GGGGATGTTATTATAGAAGATATTTGTTCAAATTTGAGGTGGGCAGCAGTTAAAAATGCGGTAAATGTTTGTTCATTTTCTAAAAAGTTAAAGTTCTTTGTATTTTCGATCGGCTTAAACGAAGAGACGCTTGAACCATATACATAATAGACGGCAATTTGTATGTCATTCTCATTACTCCCTGCAACGGCAAGGGCGACTACTTCGTGATAATTGCCTGAGTCGATAATACAGCGGGCATAGTGGAGCACTCCATTGACAGCGAAACCGCTTACGGAAGCATTATCGAATTTAATACCATCTTTGTTTTCTGCTTTAAATTTTTTTGTACCGAGTTTATCTTCGATAATAACGGGACACTGATATTTTGTAATATTAAAATCGGGAATACCGAAGCTCGTTTTTGTCTTTGTTTTTGAACCGCCTTGCAATGCTTTTTTTAGGTGTTTGTTCATTGCGGATTCGACGTTATAGTCGGCTATACTGCGCAAACCTATTTTTTCAAGCTGATGTTTTACATAATCGTTTACATGTTCTTCAAGCGTCCACTCGGCAGCTCTATTCAGTGTAACATTCTTCATAACCTTGCTGATACTATAGCGCAAAATGGGAAAAATTACTAGATGAGTATTCTTGTCTGTAGCATTTTTTAATGACTTACATAATTGACCGGAAGCGGCTTTTTGGTGTAATATGTAAAGTAAGAATTATATATTTTATAAATCGCAGATAAGAAGTATCCGGTTTGCACTTTAAAAAGGCAGCTTGAACACTTAAAAGGACTTGTCATCCTTAATAAAGGGGTTTTAGGCTGCTTTTTTTATATCTACAAGGGCAAAAGAGGGGTACATGAACGGCGCTCATATCATTTATCAAAGTTTTAATCCTGTAGTCTCTATTTACGCAAGCTCAAAGAACTTTAAAACCGACAATCCAACCTATACTTTCAGCGACAAGGAAGAAACGGTATTACAGTCATACAGTTTTTCGTATTCCCGTAACAATTTGGCGGGATCGTTCGCTCTTACGTTTTTCCCTGAAACGGAAAAACAGTTCAGAGAAAGGATTTTTGACAATGTACACATTATGGATATTGTTAAAATATGCGAGTACGGGCGCGTTGTCTTTGTGGGTATTGTAAAGTCTAAAAAGTATGTAACGCAGGTGAATGAAAGCGGGGCGATTAGGCGGCTTTCCGTAAGCGGTATTGCAGTAACGGGACTTTTATCGCTCTTTTACATCAACCTCGATACCTCTGCATGTGCGCTTACCAAACAGTATAAAACGCAAAAATCGCTTATGAATGCACTGACACTGAAAAATGCAGGAACCGACAAACCGGTAAGCGATATTGTGAGCGGTATTTGGGACTGTTTTTTAGAAATATCGAGCCAACTGGGAACGCCGAAAATTGCTGAATATATCAATGACATAATGGGAGAAGGCACATCATTTTTTATTTTCGACGATTCAAAGTTTCATTATCCGCTGGGGTGCGTGTTTGATGGGGAGCGGACACAGGATTTTTTCAGTCTTGTCGATAAACTTGTTCCGGAGCCGATTTATGAAAAAGTGCCGTGTATCGAAGGCGGAAAAATGAAAGTTAAAATCCGTCAATGTCCGTTTGATGAGGGCGCATGGACTGCCATTAACCCGATTATGATTGATAATCGCTTTGTAAAGAGTTTTGAGGTTACGCAGAGCGACAGTGAAGTATATACCGTTTTTTACGCATATTTGGACGGCTATCCAATAGAAGAAGAAAAGGCATTGCGCCTTTCTACAATAAAGGATGAGGCGATAGATAATTCGCTGCAGCATTCGGACAAATTCAAACTATACGGCTACCGGCCGCTCATGGCTCATTTTATCGGGTACGGCACGAAAGACGGGGAATCCGATAGCAGTACGGCCGGTTCCATCGAGGCAATGAGCAAAAAACTTAAGGCATGGTATGAAAATCTGCCGGATATGCTGAGCGGGAATATTACCATGCCGCTCGTAGATACGGGGGTGAAGCCGCCGATGCCGGGCGACATCGTGAGTTTTTTGAAAGGTGAATTTTACGTTGAAGGCGTTACCCACAGCTGGAACTATGGAAGCGGAGGCGATGTAAACATAAGCGTCTCGCGCGGCGGTATATACACAAACGGTATTTTTTCCAAATACGAAGGGATAACCGACAAAATAGCGGCGTTTGAGGAAAAGAAACAGCCCATAAGCATTGAGACGATAAAGAGTTTTCGTGGGCTCAATAGGGGCGGTTTATGAACATTTCTTTAATGCGAAAACAAAAAGCGGAAAGCCGCAGCCCTTTTAACAATTCAACACCGTATGATAAGCGATACGGCTTTTGGGGCGTAGTAAGAGAGGTACATCCTGAAGACTGTACCGTACATGTGCTTACCGATATGGGTATCCTCTTAACCGGAGTCCGCGTGGCTTCCTCCGAATGGGTAACGGTTGAGAAAGATAAGCCCCTTACCGGTGAGCGGCATTTGCCGCCGGTTGATACCTATGTTTTTTGTATGATGCCGACCGGTGAATACACAAGCGCCTTTGTGCTGTGTTCAGGCTTTACGCGGCAGGAAGCCGTACATGCGGACTTTAAAAAGAAAGGCGAAGATGCGGCAATGACGCATGAAAAAGTTGACAATTCACGTTGGCACTATACTTGCGATTACCGTACCGGCACAAAGAAGCTATACAACAAAATGGAAGAGCCGACTCTCTCTATTGAAGTTGACCAAGAAACCGACGACGATGAAAAGGCAACGATAACCGTACACGGCATGGTGATCACGGCAACAAAAGACGATGGTTTGAACATTACAACCGACAAAAAAATCACGCTCAAAGGCAAAGAAGGTTTTACATACGAGACGGAAGGTGAGATTTCGATTAAATCGTCAAAGCAAGGGACGGTTGAAGTCGGTAACAGCGTAGCGACATTGGGGGATTTGATAGATGACCTTTTGGGCTATCTTGCGCAATTAAAGACGGTGGGAAGTCCTGCAAGTCATACGGCCGCGCCGGACTTTATCGCAAATATTCAGGCGCTTAAAACGAAATGGGGGCAGGTGTTCAAATGAGTTTGAATCAGAGTGCGCTCAAGGAGAATCTCGTTCAGGCGTTTCAAAGTATGAAAGACGGCGACGATTCGGTGTTCGCAAAAAAGGTAAGCGAAGCAATCGCAAACCATATAAAAACAGGGCATATTACGACCGTAGATGCAGGTGCGGTTCCGGCTGGAGCTTTTACGGGAGCCGGAATCGGAGCTATGACAGTGGACGCATCGATCCTTGAAGGGGTTTTACTTGCTGCGTGTAAGTCGATGACGGCAATGAGCGCCGGTGGAAATGCGATATTGGCGGCGCAGCTTGCCGCCGGTATGGATGCTATGACAAGTGCAGGGCAGATTAAAACGACGATTACCGGGGCGGCGGTAACACCTGCCGGTGTTTCGGTTCCGCTTGCAGGTATGGGGCAAGGAAAATTTGCGGGAGTAAGTGCACCGATTATTGCAGCGGTAAACGGTGCGTGCAGCGCGATGGAGACGATAAGCGAGGGCGGAGATTCGGTTTTAGCGGAGGCAATCGCTGCGGCAATTACAGTATATCTTCAAAGCGGCATTATTACGGTACAGGGATTACCGCCGCTCGTAGGCAGCGTCGGAACCGGAACGATGGTATAGGAGCAGGGTGGAAACAATGGGTTCTATAGGGCTTTTGAAATGGCGTAAAGCATATATGCTTGAGTTTTTAGACGGCACAGATGTAAAAGAGGTATTTACTTTTTCCGTGCCGCCTGAAAGCGAAGAATTTGTCTTTTCGCAGCGTATTACCGAAACAAAGACATTCGGCGGCTCCGTATTCGACGACTACGGAAACGACACATACAAAATTACCCTATCCGGCTCAACGATTAACGAAGATAAAAAGCTGATTTACCGCGGTTTGAAAAAGCCTCCTTTATACCTTACCGGTACGAAAGAAATATTTACATTACAGAAAATTATTCAGAATTGGGCGGACGGTAAGGCGTCGGCTGGATTTTTTAGGCAATCTTTAAATAATGCCGGCGATCGAAAGGTGTATCTTTATGACCTGTCAAAAATGAGCGTATTACAAATCGCATCGGGAACCGCGACACGTAACTATTGGCGTGTATTTATTAAGGATTTAAAGATAAAGCGCGATAAGTCAAAACCAAAGACTTATAACTACACGCTTGATATGATAGGTGTAGAAGAAAAAAAGAAACGCGGAATAAGCAAGCTGGATAGTATGGCAAATACCGTCGACGACATACAGGGTGTGATGGACAAAGTTGCTTCCGTTATGGATTTAGTTGAAGCGTCTACTGCGGCCTTAAATCAGATGGCTTCCGCTTTATCTCATGCACTGAAAAGTTATGAAAAAATGAAGAATAGAAACAACGTTGCGGTTGCGGTCGTACTCGGTATAGGTTCAGGTCTTGATACGGTGAGCCGCATCATGGGCGGAGACGGCAATAGTTTTTACAACGCAACAAAAAACGTTCTTTCGGCTTGCAGCACTTTCAAAGGAATTGCAATGGGAAATAACGGAACAGTCAGTAAGTCAAGTACTTCGCAAAACACGGATATTTTCACCGTGCGGTTCTACACAGAGGGCGGTTCCGGCATTCCTGTCCAGCATGTTAAATACAGTAAAGCAGCGATAAAACCGGTTGACCCTGTACGTAAAAAGTATCGTTTCGGCGGCTGGTACAAAGATACCGCTTACACTGTCGAATATGATTTTGCAACGGAAGTTACGGCAAATATCACCCTCTATGCGAAATGGATTCTTCAGGTTGCAACGATTACCTATAATTCAAAAAACGGCTCTCAGGTGATCCCGAAGGAAATTACGGTAGGCGAAAAAACGCAACCGCCTACAGCTCCTACAAGAAGCGGTTACATTTTTGACTTTTGGTGTATCGATTATGAATGTACAACCGAATTCAATTTTGATACGGCAATTACAGAGAATATAACGCTGTATGCCGCATGGAAACGTACCTGTAATGTGGTGTTTAATGCAGATGGCGGCAGCGCCGTAGCAGTGCAGACGGTTATCATCGGCGCTCTTGCCGTGTATCCGATAACTCCCAAAAAAGAGAATTACACATTTGCCTATTGGTGTACCGACAGAGAGTTGACAACAGTATACGATTTTTCAACACCCGTAACAAACAACATAACGCTTTATGCGTGTTATGTGCAGATTGCCAATACGGTTGTATTCAACTCGATGGGCGGAAGTAACATTGAATCACAACGAGTTCCGATCGGCGGTCATGCTGCAGAGCCTGAAAAGCCGGTAAAAGAAGGATTCGACTTTGTGTATTGGGCTACCGACCAAACAGGTACTAATCAATTCCGTTTTACCACAACGCCGATAAACGCACGTATTACGCTTTATGCAAAATGGACTGAATCGAGGTATACAGTTTCTTTTGACACAGACGGCGGCAGCGCCGTAGCAGTGCAGACGGTACCTTACGGGAAAAAGGCTGTGTTCCCGGATATACCGACAAAAGAAAAATGCGTATTTGAGATGTGGCGTACGAAAACAACTGATAAATATAACGAATTTGATTTTTCAACGCCGATTACACAGGATTTGACACTGTATGCTTTGTGGTTCGGGGGTACATAATGACTGATGAACAGATAAGCGAAATTGATAAAAGCGATATGCTGACCGATTATCTTTCACATCTTGAAGAAAAGGCTTGTACCGTCGCTGCTTTGGGTAAGGAAAAACAGACCAATGAGCAGACGGTCGTATATGTTGCTCCCGACGGCAACGATATATCTATTACCGTCTATGATTTTCGCTATCATACGTGGAAAAGCACGGATACGTTTGACAAGCTTGCTGCCGATTTGCTGGGCAATCCCGATTACGGGACTATGATTGCGTATTTTAACGGTATTGTAAATGAAAGCGAGGTTGAAGCCGGAACGAAAATCAAAATTCCTGTTTTGACCGAAGACGAATCAAATACCGGTAATTTTATTTATGCCGCACCGGAAAAGCAAGAAAACTATGGTGTCGATATGACACTTGATGAGAGCGGAGACTTCGCTGTTTCAGGCGGCGATTTTGCAAGCGTGAATGGCCGTGATAACCTCACCCAAGCGATAGCATTACGTCTTACGACCGCATCGCAGAAACGAATAAGGATTACTGCCTACGGTATACGTTCTTCTATCGGCGAGCCGATGGCGGTTCAAAGTTATCTTACCGGAAGCATAGAGCAGACTATTAAAGCAGACCCGCGTATAAGAGAAGTCGAACAAATATCCTTCCGCGGAGACGGCGATATACTGCATCTTGAAGTAGTGTATGCGGACATAAACGGAGAAACCGGTTCGTACAAAGGAGAAATATAGCATGGCAAAAATAAGAAGATATGATGAAATTATGGCCGGTGCAACGGCGAATATGATTGCAAAGCAAAATAAGATAACCGATTTCAACGAGGGCAGTATCATTCACACTATTCTTGATACGGTTTCACGTATTGCAGAAAGAATGTATGTCGCGATAAGGCAGGGATACAATGAGCTTTTGCTGCTCATTCCGTATTCTATTCTAGGATTTGAGCGAAAAAACGGACTTTATGCAAGTGGAAAGGTTATTTTTAAACGTTCTGTCGCACTTTCTGCACAGTCAATCATACCAAAAGGAACAAAAGTATCCGGCGGCGGTTATTCGTTTATTACTGCGGAGGCTGCAATAATCCCTGTAGACGCAACGGAATCAAGCGCGGTTGAAATTGTCGCAGAAAAGGCAGGGCGTGCCTACAACACGGCGGCCGGAACGATAACTACCATTGATTCTGTTGTTCCTGCCGATGTCGTGGAAGTAACAAATCCGTATGCACTTTCAGGCGGCACAGACCAAGAAACCGATGCCGAATATAAAGAGCGCTTTCGCATTTATATAAACGGACTTTCAGGAACGAACTCATACGCAATCAAAAGTGCGGCATTAAGTGTAAATGCGGTAAGAAGCGTGTCAACGCAAAATCATAAGCCGCCATACAAAAACCTTTACAATATGAGTATTTACGTTGACGACGGTTCAGGCGGTGCGACTGAACAAACGATAGAACAGGTTAAACAGGCTATAGAAGGCGATGACACCGAAGAAAATCCCGGACACCTTGCTCCGGGAATAAATATCCGCGTTCTTTCACCGACAGCCATTCCGGTACATATTGAAATGACCGTATCAATCTATTCAATCGATTCTGCCGAAGCTCGTGATGGCATACGCTCTATAGTATCCGGCTATATAAACGGTTTGACAATCGGAAAGCCGGTTGTGCTTTCTGAAATTATAACGAAGGTAATGGCATTGAATTATGTAAAGGATGTTTCAATTTCTTCTCCACAGACAAATGTTGCTCCTGCAATCAATCAGATCGCAAGAACGGGAACTGTGAAAATCAATTTAGTAGAGGCTGACTAATGGGTGCTGTACATACAATAGGGGATTTTATCCGAAGCGTATTCCCGACGATTGTCAATAAAAGTGGCTCATTATTCAAAGCGCTTCTTGCAGACAAAGAAAGCGAAGACGGAACAATTGAAGCGGTTTTTAACGACGTTGAAAAAACGCGCAAGGCGTGGACTGAACATAAAAGCGTATACAAACAAAGCGGTGAGCAGCTTCAAAGGACGCTGAAGGTTTTTTCCGTAATTAAACAGCTGCAAAATGAAAGCGAACAAACCTTTAAGAATAGAAACAAGCTGCTTTTTATGAGAGGCGGTAACAGGATTTGGGGGAATAGACGGGATATTCTGAATATCTTTAAAACATTTTACAACAATCAAAATGTATATCTTGTGAACAATACGGAGCCTTTTGCAGCTAATTTGCTTGCAGACGGTAACTTTGAGAAACAGGATGCGTGGGCTCTTGTAGATGCCGTTTATGAGCGTGAAGCGCGTTTTGAAGAAACAACCGGCGTACTTTTTAATGCAGCGGGAAGTTGCAGCCAAAGCGTGAATGTAGAAGGCGGGACGCTTTATTTTCTGCATTTTTTTATGAAAGGGAAAATTCGTGTTAAAATCGCGGATAACAATGGGCGGTATTGGAATACAACAGGCGGTTCGGATGCCGACGGTGCATGGGCTTTACATGAATACGCCGTTTCTTTTGCATCGGAGGACTGGGCAAATAAAAGCGTTTTCTTCTTTACCGATAGTACCGTTTCAAACGTTACGATTACCTTTCTGTACGAGCCGGGATATTACGCATTTTTGGATTATGTGCGGCTGAATAAAAAGACAGGGGCATCAACATTCAGTCTTATAGCGGTTTTTGAAGGTGTGTACTCCGATGAAACGGCAAGTCTTGCGCCGGGAACAAACGACGACATTATAAAACCGGATTATTCTAAAATGGGTTATTTTTCGCCGGGGAAAGAAGATGTACAAGACTACGCTGAGGATTCGGTAAGCTATTTCGATGATTCGGCCATTACCGAAGATGTAAGTCCTGTCGTTACGGAAGGAACGAACGATATTGAGCCGTTAAAAGGTTATGAGAATATGACTTATGCAGATGAACAGCAGGCTCTCGCCCCTGATTCACCTGTGGGAAGCGATGATTTTAAAAGCGTAGATTACGATAAAGTATCGTATTTTGACAATGCCTATATTTTCGGTGCAACCGGTAAGGAAGCGGAAGAAATATATCAGGAATTGCTGGATATAGTTCAAGCGGGCGGGGTTACCTCAACGATTGAAATATTAACAAGAGAACAAGACGGTTAAATAAGGAGTTGAGCAGTATGTCTAATTTCAAAACAGCGATCGCCGCAGAAAATGAGATTATGAAGGCTACCGATTTTACATTCGGTTATGATTCTTCAATCGCGAATGTGGCGACTGCTTTAAGAGCGGTTTTATCCAATTCGTCCGGTGATTATATCGTCGGTGGAAAGGTAAAGCCTTATGGTTCCGGGGGGCTTAATGTTTCTATTGAGCCTATTTATGCGTATAAGAGCAGTACACAATTGTGTGTTGCAGAAACAGAGGTTACAGAGCCGGTTTCTTTTGAAAGAGCCGACGACAATCTTAATCGTATTGATATTGTGCAGGTGTGCGCAGTTGAAGAAGAATACGATTCACAGTCGCGTAAATTTAATGATCCTGCAACCGGTACAAAAACAAACCGGACAGTTGCCACAAAAAAACGAATAAAACTTGAAGTGTCCGTTAAGAAAGGCTCTAACGGTTCCGCCTCCGCTCCGGCAGCTGATTCGGGGTATGTAAAGATTGCCGAAGTCATTATTCCTGCCGGAACGACAAACATTACGGAAGATTTAATTAAAAACGTTACGGCACGCAAGCACAATGTTTCTAACGAAGAATGGACTGCGAATAAAAGAGCAACATTCAATCCCGGCTATTTGGCAGATATTTTTTATCAATTTCTTGTCGCACACAACGAGGATGGAAGCCACAAACCCGCTTCCATAAAAGCTTCCAATATTGACTTCGGTACGGAAACGACGCAGGTAAAGGGAAGTAATATCCCGATGGGGCAGAGTTTGTCTGTACGTGGAGTTGATTTTACTTCAAATGAAAATCTTACAAAGGTTATTATCGCTTTAGCGGACGCCGCAAACAATCTTTATAAGTATGCAAATGACATTATGTCAAGATTCAGTTTTATTACTGATTTACCGGTTGCAGCCTCTACTGAAAATATAGATGTTGCGGTAGGCGGCGCAATGACTATTGACGGTATTTCCGTGTCTGCGGGACAACTCGTTTTCTTGAAAAATCAGGAAGATGCAAAGGAAAACGGTTTTTGGGAAGTACAAACCGGCGCATGGAATAGATATAGCGGTTACACTGTTGCAAATGCCGGCGCTTTTGTTCATAAGTTTGTGTTCATAAAGGACGGGACTGTCAACAAAGGTAAAGTATTCTATACCAACGACGATTTTGAACGTATTGGAACCGACGAGCTCGTTTTTAATGAATGCAGCATTTCACCGTATACCAAAGCTTTTACTGCGATTGTAAGAGATGAAAACGGCCGCGCTAAAGTTGCAGCACCCAAAGAAGAAGACGATATAGCCCGTTATTACGAAGTGCATAGAGAACTTGCCCGTAATAGCGGTACGAATGGGATTGGTTTTGCGTTTGGGAAAGAGCGATTTTTAACGTTTGATTTTTCAAACAAAAACCATAAAGCCGTGAAAATCAAGGCTGGTACGCATATCAGACTCGACATTGCTGACAGCAACGGAACTGAAAAGCGCTGGTTCGATGTTGATACCGATACGGTCTATGACTTATCAAAAGGTATGCAAACGGCCGCAGATGCGTCAAGTACTCGGACGGGGCAACTGAACGGCAGGGATTTCTATATTTACCTTGTACCCGATGGAGCAAGTGTTAAGCTCGTTGTAAGTTGTAATGCTACATATCCTAATGACGTAAGTGCAAATTACACGATGAATAATACGAGAAAAATCGGGCAGTTCGCGACATTATGCGCTGATGCAGGGGATGGTCTTACGGTAAAAACAGCTGCTTCGCCTGGTACTGAATCTGCCGGTAATAACTACCTTGTAAAGCAGTATACTACAAATGATGAGGACGGTTTTTATACGTTCTATAACAAGAAAATTACGGCGATTTCTACCGGTACCTATTATGATGTGCTTACCGTAGAACATCCGCTTGCAGGGTTTAAAAAAGGAGATATTCTCCCTGAATCCGTATTCTGCCTTTCATTTAAACCCTATGCTGAACCGAGCGGAATGGTCTACGATGTAGACACTGATATGGCGTATGATGTCTATTTGCAGAGCGGAAGAGGTAAACTTACGGCTTCCGTATACGGTGGAACTATCACCGATACAAGGCCGCAGCAAAATCATCAGGATGATATGCGGCAGGTTAAAAAACGTCTTTTATTTGATCATGAATTTTCAAGTATGGCTGCCGGAAGTAACGAAGGTACTAACATCACCGGAAGTACAGACCCTGTAACTACAGGTGGGCACAAGGACACTGCAAATAACCGAATGATAAGTTTTATCGGTGTAGAAGATTGTTGCGGCGTATTATGGCAGTGGTCTGAATGTACGAGTGCTAACGGCGGTTCTGGATGGGCTACATACGATGGACAAGGAAGCTTTGGGCAGACTTATGGTTCTTCGTATGCCCTTTTGTTCGGCGGCGACTGGGGTGATGCGGCGTCTTGCGGTTCGCGCTCGCGTGCTGCGAATTACGCCCGTTCGAGTGCGTATACGTCTGTCGGGGGGCGCGGTGCGAGCCGAGTTATCCGCAAGGCGTAAGGCGCAACGCGCAAAGGAAGTAGGGATTGCTTTTTAGCAATTTAGATGATTAAGAAGTAGCGTTTTTGCGCTGCGGTATCGCAGCGCAAAAACTTTTTACTTAGGTTATGGGTTGAAAGTGCCCTTTTGTTCGGCGGCGACTGGAATGATGCGGCGTATTGCGGTTCGCGCTCGCGTAATGCGAATTACACCCGTTCGAGTGCGAATACGAATGTCGGGGGGCGCGGTGCGATACGGAGATTATGGAATATGCAAACTCCCTGCATTTACGGCGATAACTCCGGCTGAATCCATGACCTTGGCGGAATGCCAAAATACGAAGAGGAGAGGATTTCCAGTTAGTAACCGAGAGGTGAATATTGGAAATCCTGTATTTTAAGATGAAGCGATACGGTAATTTGTGGCAACAGATAATTACGAAAGAAAATTTTGAACTTGCTGAAAAAAGAGCAAAGAAACGCAAGAGTTCAAGACGGGATGTGATAGCTTTTGAAAAAAATCTTGCAAAGAACTTGGAAGAAATACGCCAGCTTGTAGTAACAAAGCAGTTTCATACATCCCCGTATAAGAGTAGAAAAATATATGAACCGAAAGAGCGCGTTATATATATTTTACCTTATGCGCCGGATAGAATTGTACAACATGCCGTTATGAATATTTTAGTACCGATTATGGAAAGGATTTTCATAGTTGATAGTTATGCTTGTATTGCAAATAGAGGGCAAACAAAAGCAAGCCTTAGAACAATGGAAGCGGTAAGACGCAACAAATATTGTCTTAAATGCGACATACATCATTTTTATCCTTCTATCAATCAAAGCATATTATCGAATATGTATCACAATAAATTTAAAGATAAAGATTTTTTAGAAATAATAGACGATATTATTTTTAGTTTTCCCGGCGGGTATAACTGTCCTATTGGAAACTATACCAGCCAATGGAGCGGTAATTTTTACCTAACTCCGCTAGACCAGTATTGTAAGCAAGAATTGAAAATAAGAGATTATATACGATATTGCGATGATTTTCTTTTATTCGGTAATGACAAGGCATATCTGCATGATTGCAGAAGAAAGATTGAAGATTTTATCGGTACACATCTTCAGTTGACATATTCTAAAGCAGATGTATTCAATGTAAAACAAGGAATAGATTTTTGCGGCTATCGACATTTCGATAATTATATCTTGGTGCGAAAATCAACAGCGAAAAGGCAGATGAAAACAATTAAGCGGTTACCTAATTGGGTTGAGAGCGGAAAAATAACCACGGACAATATGCGGTCGATTATCGATAGTACATCAGGATGGCTGAAACATGCCAACGCATACAATCTTAAAAAAGCTATGAAAATAGATGAAATAAGGAGGCAGTATGTTGCAAAGGTTTAGTGATTTTGCGTCTGATGATGAAAAACCATTGGACGGAGAAAAAGTAAGAATTGACAGTATTCTGAATAAAGAAATTGTTATTTCCGCTTTTAAGGTTAAAATGTCGAAGTTCAAAGACCACGGCGATAAATGCGCTACGGTTCAGTTTTACGAAGAGGCTGACGAGCGCAAGCGTATTTTCTTTACCGGCAGCGGTGTAGTTATCAGTATGCTTGAAAAGTATGAAGATAAAATACCGTTTATAACTACAGTAAAGAAAATAGACAAGTATTATACATTGACATAACTAGGAGGCAAAAAATGAGAGGATTTCCACAATCTTTAGCAACGAAACAGGATTACCTAAACTGTTTACCGATATTTCCCGAAGAAACAAAACGGGCGTTGCGCTGTCTGCTGCACGACCGTTATAATTGGGAAATAGTAAAGGAGCTTTCCGACAAGGACAAGGGAAAAGAAGATGAAACACATCACATCTTGGCGCAGGAAAGGATAGACGAATACGGAAAAAAGACCGTTTACTATGTGCAGCTTGAAAAGAAAGAAGACAAGAATGCAAGAATCTTTCAGCTGGGCTTTGCAGTCAAAGAAATTGAAGCGCTTATTTTAGCATAAAAAACGACTTAACAAACTTGTTAAGATTGCCAAATAAGTATAATTGTTATATTATAAAGCTATCATACAACATTCGGTTTTTAGGTAAAAGCCAAAGCCGCTATCTGTTCATTGCAGGTGGCGGCTATTTTTTTTGTTTGGGGCTATTTTTATGGATTGGAACAGCTTTTTTCAAAATCTTCCGACAATCGGGTGGATTTTCATAATTCTTGTGCTCATTTTTTTTGCTCTGTTTCTTGTAGGTATTTATATGATTATAAAGACCAAAGATGTGCGGCTGAAAAACTTTGAAATTGTTTCAAATGCTCAAAAAGAACTGTATCACACGGAAGGTAAGAATATACTCGATAACCAAACATCAAATGCACATAATCTTTTAAAAAAGATATGGATTGATATTTTTGATGTAGGAAAAAAAATCTTTAACATAACAGACCAACAAGAACTGTTTATGCTTGAAGATATTGCCCGGCTTATTGAGGGTAGACTTAATTATGAGGTAAAAAACGATTTAACAAGAAACCATATCACCGAAAAGTGTGATGTTGAATTACAAAGATACAGTGATGCTAAGGCTTCAGGATATTATCACGCAGTAAAAGCCAACCTTTATTCATACAATGTTCAACTTCCGAAATACAATCTACCGGAAATTATGGAAACAATAACTCTGGCAGATTACAAGCGTATATTCGGAGAAATATATTTTAATGCAAGAAAAATAGCAGGGGGTAAATTAAATGATTAACGTTGAATTTCTTATGAAGATTATCGTCGCGTGTTTTGCGACTGTGGGGCTTGAAGAGTATATCAAAAACTTTTTCAAGCCAAAAAACAAAATCTGGTATGCTGTTCTTATGCTTCCGCTTTCGGCGCTGTGCTATGCGTCTCTCTCTCTTTTACCCGTAGAGGTAATTGGGAGTATTCTGACGGTAGGCGGTGTTCAGCTGTGTTATCAGACGTTCATACAAGGCTTTAAGTCGATCGTTGAGAATATTACAAATAAAATTAAGTCTAAGGACTTATCCGTAGGAGGGATGCAATGAAGCTTGAAGAGTTTATTAAGAAGAATACCGGAAAGAAAGTAGACTACGACAAGCGGTACGGCGCACAATGTGTCGACCTGTTTAGGCAATATTGCCAAGACGTACTTTGCATTCCGCATACTGGCGGCGTTGAAGGGGCAAAAGACCTCTTTATCAACTATGAGAAAATGGAAAAGGAAAAACGGTATTTTTCCAAAATTACCGGCACATCTTTTATCCCCGGTGATGTCGCAATTTGGGCGGAGAGTTCGACGAATAAGTACGGACATGTGGCTATTATTGTCGGCACTATCAATGATGATTTGATTGTGTTTGAACAGGATGGCTTTAAGCAAGACGGTGCAAAAATTGTCTTGCGTTCCACTGATAGGCTTTTAGGCGCGTTGCGCAAAAAATAAGAAGGTGAAAAACATATGAGGAGTTGTAATCATGCGAAAAAAGGTATTTTTTATGTTATTTTTGTCTGTCTTTTTGTTTTTTTGCTTACCGGTTGTTGCACAGCCGGCAACACAAGAACAGACGCTGCAGACATTATCAGCGGAAATTCACGTGCAGCTGGAAAACTTGAAGCAACAATCTCGGCTCTTGACGGAACAGTTAATAGTAGCAGAGAACGAATTGCAAACATCATCAAAACAAGTAGAAACATTACAGACGGAGTTGACCGAATTGAATACTTGTTTGGACAATACGAAGCAGAAGTTGACAGATTACTCAACGAAATTGACACAATACGAAACAAAGCTGAAATTCAGAGCAAAAATAATTTTGATTGCGACGGTAATTCTAGCGGCATTTATAATTGTGAGGATTATCTTGCTTATATTAAAAATAAAGTTCGGAATTAAGATTCCGTATTTACTGAACCTTTTGCTTTAAAATACGTCTAAAGAATCTACTACAGCTTGCACTATACGCCGTTTCTTTTCAGGGAGCATTGCAACCGTATAGGCAAGCTTATGTGTTTCGTCGATATTGGGAATACAGCCGGTTATCAGATATTCAACCGTAACATCTAAAATTCTTGCAATCTTTACCGCGACATCGGCTCTCGGTAAAGTGCCGGTAGTTTTCCATGTTGATATTCCGTTTGAGCTTATTCCCGCCTTTTCTGCAAGGTCTTTTTGCTGTAAGCCCTTGTCTTCCATCAGTCTTTCAAGCCGTTCAATAAAAGTTTCGCTACCCATACAACAGTATAATTATCGGATAAAAATAAGGTTTTTACACTATTATTACTGATTGCATAAATGACATTTCAGATAGGAAGAAAATATCAGCACAATATAATTCTTAAAACAGATTTTACTATTGATTAAATCTTAAATAAGAATTATAATAACAGCGATTCTTGGATGTAGAATCTGAGAGTTCTTCTAATCTAGTCCGTCGTCGCTGGTCAGAGCGCGGCGGACACTTTTTTATAGTGAATAAATAGTTAAAGCGATAGCTATGCACTTGCTCTCTTTGCATCGGTAAGCATATACTGATAGATTATGTTTTTAAGCGATGTACTCATTTGTTCACCTATCCCATCAGTTAAATCTTCAAGCAACCTTACGGAGCAATACACACCGTCTACGAGTGCTTTTATGCCGTTTTTATATATGCACAGTTGTATTTTTTTCTTTGCGCAATGAGGGGCTTCGATTTGGAACTTGTACCCTTGAAAAGAAATAACGCCGGAATTGTTTGTTGTACGCTCAAATTTTGAGCAGATAAAATCTTTATAATTTACCGGCACTTTTCTCCATATTGCTTTTTTCTCTCGCTTTATTGCAAATTCATCATTAAAAATCTTTATGTAATTTTTTTTGAGGAAAACATTTGCAGCTTCAATAGTCTTAATTTTATATCTCTTAAAATACCACGGTAATCGTCCTTGAAGAGTACGCCACATTCTTTCCACGCGCCCTTTTGCCTGCGGCGACCATGCTAATATTTGTTTTATATGTAAATCATCAAGAACTCTCTGCCATTGGGTACGTTTTATGTGAATTCCCTGAAGCTGTTCTTGAGGAGAAAGTTTGTATTTATCTTTCGGATTTACACAAAAAATTGCAGATCGGTCGGAGTACAGATCGAACATAACCCCATGATTTTCTATTGTTTGTTCCAGAATATCATAATAGCCGTAAGAGCATTCGTTTTCGGTCATACACAGCCCCGTCATCCGCTCTTCGGCATCGTCAATCGCTCCGTGCAGCGTGTAATAGGCAGTGTCTCCGCACCATGAGAACCATTGGTACGGTGTTGCGTCAATTTGTACCAATTCGCCGCCTCGCTCTCTTCTATAACGCGGCCGGTGTACTGGTTTATTCTTTTTTACCCGGCGTTTTTCAGGGGATTCTATGCCGTCTTTTGTAAGTATGTTATAGATTGTCTTGTATGAATAGTGTATGTCGTAAAAGTCATTCAATGCTTTAACGAAAAAATGAAAATTAAAGCCCAGAAATTCGGTCTTGTAGATATTTATAATTTGTCTTTTTATGTTATTTGGGATTCTATTTTTCGGCTTCATGCCTTTATGCCCATTTTCAAAAGCATTTACTCCTTCTTTTGCATACTTCTTTTTAATATTCGTGAGCTGTCTCGTAGAATAGCCTGTAATGAAAGATACCTGTTTTAAGGTAAAGTTCCCTTCTTGCAGTCCCTTAATATAAAATTCAAAATTATCTTTGTTTTTCGGGTGCTTAATTGTACGCATATTATCACCTCCGACTTAAACATCGGCAGAAAATAATGCTTATTAAGTCTTTTATGTTTACGGTTGCAACCTGCCAACCGTAAATTATTTTATGGGTGCGGAATGTCAACCAAATGGCAACCAGAATGTAACATGTAAAAATCTTTTGGAAACCATAAAAATATTTACGGTAACCGCTAATTGTTTTATTGTCGCGGTCTGACAACCATAAGCAATATTACGGTTGCAACCTGCCAACCGTAAATTATTTTATGGGTGCGTAGTATAGGATAGTATAGTATAGGTTAGGATAGTATAGGTTAGCACAAATAGGTCAAACAGGTGTGATATTTTACGTGTCAGATGGTGTGTTTATGTGTGTGTTTTGCGTAAAACTATCATTGCTTCATACCAAAAGGACTATTCTTTTTTGCCGATAGAAAAAATATTAAAAAAAAGTATTAGAAATTAACAAAAACTATTGACATATACGAAATGTCAAACTTTTAAAACGCTTTAAGTGATTCCTATTTCACGCGGTAAAATTTTGCACAGAAGAGTACCTACCGCATCAATCTTCCTCCGCCAACGGGGTATGCTGCAATAGCTGCATCGTCCGGCGGTTAAGCCACGAAAGGGAGCCGTCATAGTTCACACTGACAATGTATGTATCC
>CAUPUT010000008.1:0-17787 GCA_963514615.1 uncultured Treponema sp. | reverse complement strand
AGAACCTCGGATGAGGGAAGAATGGGACGAAAAAGTCGGCGACCGGATGATTAAGCTCTGCATTATCGGGCAAAAGCTGGATAAAAAGAAGATTTGTGCAGACTTGGATGCCCTGCTCGATTAACAAAATGCTGCCTCAAACCCTTTTTAATAGATTATACCTGTTCGACAACGCAGTTATCGAACAGGTCTATTTTGTAAGGTGAGATAAATGGAAGAAGTAAAGGTAAGATCTATCGGCTCGGCTGAAAACAAGATGGGCGTTATGCCGATTATGAAGCTCATCCTCAATATGTCGCTGCCGATGATGTTTTCGATGCTCATTATGGCGTTGTACAATATCGTCGACAGTATCTTTGTGGCAAAAATCAGTGAGGATGCGTTGACAGCCGTATCGCTTGCCTTTCCCATCCAAAATCTGATGATTTCCTTTGCCGTAGGGACGGGGGTCGGCGTCAATGCGCTGCTGTCCAAACGGCTCGGTCAGCGGAATCAAGAGGATGTCAATAAAACCGCGATGAACGCCGTGTTTTTGGCGGCCTGTAACTTTATCGTTTTTTTTATTGCTGGGATTGTACTGGTACACCCGTACCTTGCTTCGCAGGGAGTAGACGCCGGAATTGTTACCTACGGAGAAGCGTATTTGGATATTGTGCTCCGTATGTCGTTTGCGCTCTTTTTCGGTATTACGTTCGACCGGCTGCTCCAATCGACGGGACTGACGTTGTATACAATGTACTCGCAGCTTTCCGGCGCTATTTTCAATGTCATATTCGACCCGCTGCTGATATTCGGGATTGGGCCGTTTCCTAAAATGGGTATCCGGGGCGCGGCGCTTGCAACCGTATTGGGGCAGATTCTCGGCCTTTGTGTTTCGGTTTTCTTTAACGTAACAAAAAACCGTGAAATTCAGTTTAAGCTTAAAAACCTGCTTCCCGAACTGCGCATCGTTGCGGAAATTTATAAGGTCGGTGTGCCCTCTATCCTTCTCAGCTCGATAACATCGATTACCACCTATTTTCTCAACATCATCTTGAGCGCTTTTTCGAGCACTGCGATTGCGGTGTACGGCGTGTATTTTAAGCTGAATAGTTTTATCTTTATGCCGGTGTTCGGGTTGAATAACGGCATGGTTCCGATTATCGCGTATAATTACGGGGCACGGAATAGAAAGCGGATTACGGCGACGATACGGAACGGCCTTTTCCTCGCGATGGGGATTATGCTCTTCGGGATGGCGCTTTTTGAACTATTCCCAGCACAGCTGTTAGGACTGTTCGATGCTTCTCCTGCGATGCTCGCAATCGGTGTTCCTGCAATCCGCATCATTGCATGCAGCTTTCTCGGCGCGGCGCTCGGCATCACCTTTTCTTCGGTGTTTCAAGCCTTCGGCAGCGCAGTCTACAGCATGATTGCGACATTTGTGCGCCAAATCGTCGCGCTCCTTCCCGCAGCGTATCTGCTTTCGCTTACCGGCAATGTTAACGCTATATGGTGGTCGTACCTCATTGCGGAAGTTGTCTCGATTATCGCATGCATCTTTTTTATGCACCGCATTTACAAAGAAAAGATCGAGCCGCTGTCGGCATAAGTATGGAACCACTCCATCTAAAGTCAAGAGAACTATCCAAAAAACATATTCATCAGCTATTTATTCTTTGTCGTGTAGCTGATGGTAATGACGCCGTCCTCGGCATCGGCTTTCCGTACGGTATACGTAAGCTCATGCCCCTTTGCCGGAACGATTGTATTTCCTATTTTCCATGCCTGTATGGGAGTGTCGGCGGAAAGTCCTATTGCAGTCAGCCGCAGCTGAGTGTTTTCTTGAATTGACGAACCGCTCGTAAGATCATTCCATGTTCCCGCTTGTTTCGCTTCAACCTTTAGTTTTACAGCATCGAAGTTAAGCGTTAGAGTGGCTATATCCCGCAGTGTATAACTGACTGCAATGGTATTGTTTTCGGCATGAGAAAGCTCCGCAGTTTGTTCAAATGTAAGACCTTTACCGGACAAAACCGTCTTACCGAAGTTCCATTCATCAACTGTCTTATTGGGGGGAATGTTTTTTGCTTGTATTTTTGACAGGGAAAATGTTAGTTTTTGTTACACAATCGGCGCAATTACTTGCAAATTCAATTCTTCAATTTGGTTAAAACCTTTATCAGCAGTAATAAGGGGCAAGTTATTTACGATGGCAGAGGCTGCAATAATTGCATCGGGGAGTTTTGTTCTATATTTCTTACGGATCTCTATTGTCTTTTCTTTTATCTCATTTGATAGAGCGATTTCTTTGCAGTCATTTATAAAAGCTCTTATGCTTTGTCCTTCTGTTTCCGTCATTCCGGAAAAGGATAAAAGTTCTATTGTAGAAATTATTGATATGGCAAGATTTTTCTCTAGATAAGGAAACATACAAGAATCACCATTAAGCAAATAAATCAATGCATTTGTATCTGCGAGAAAGTCAATTCCATTCATTTCTTATTTCCTGTTGGAGTACAAGAGCATCCTTATTGAACTTCACAGAACCGAAATATTTTGATAAATTTTTATTTTTCTCAGTTCTAGAGTTAAGATTGTATCGATACAAAACAAACTGTATATAATTTTCTATATCGACGAGGCATTCTTGAGGAACAGTTTTTATTTGCTCTACCATAGCGTCATAAGACATAAATGCACCCTCTCTTTAAATTAAGATAGATTGATTATATCACAAAATCTCTTATTTTTCTATGCTGATGTCCGTGATTCCCGCATGGAAATCAAATTTTTGCCTAATACGGTTAATAAACTAAAAAATTTTGCTCTTCTGCTTGATAAAAAACATAGGAGATAGGCAAAAAAGTACCGCAGGCGTATCTATGATACGTTGAGGATTTTCAGCAGCGGCATGGATGCCGCTGGTTATATCAGAAGCGATGTTTCGACAAAGTCGAAACTCGCTGCCAAAAGTGTACAAGGATGTACACTTTTGGCAAGGCGACGCAGTAGATGCGCCGTATATTTCAAAAGGCACTAACTTTGACAAATAGGATAAAGTCAGTATAATAGGTGCTAACACGATTTCAACAGGAGCTTGCCGGTATGTTCGACATAACTAAAAAATTATCTTATGAAGATCTTGCAGCGGCGTTGGCGTCCGGTTCCGATCTTAACAGTATGAATTTTGCCGACCTTGTACTTACCGGTGTAGACTTTTCCGGAAAAAGACTTTCCGGCTGTTCGTTTGCGCATGCCTGTTTTACGGACTGCTCTTTTACAGGCTTACGGGTTAGGCTTTCTTTTTTCGACTTTGCCCGTTTTGTTCGATGTACCTTTGATAAAACCGATATACAGCTTTCCTGTTTTGCGGGGGCGGTCTTTGACAATACCGTTTTTACCGATTCGGAACTGCTTATCAATAATTTTACCGGAATTACAACGCACGAATGCACATTTAAGGATTCGGACTTGTACGCTTCCCGTTTTATTCACTGCTCGTTGCACAAAACTCCATTTAAAAATTGCAATATAAAAAAAGTTCATTTTACAAAAAATGCGTATGATGACGTGTCGTTTAAATCTTCCAATACGCGTGTTGCCTACTTTGATACTGAGGAATTTGAAAAATGAAAATATATCCTCATTATTCGCATGAAGGTTTTGTAAATAGCTATCTTGTCGGCAATGAAGTCAGGAGAGAAGCGCTGATTATCGATCCGGGAAAGATAACCGGTGAGGTGATAGACCATATTGAAAAGAATGGGTATACGCTCAGCGGCGTATGCATTACTCATAATCATATCCGTCATTACGGGTACGGGCTTCCCACGCTGTTAAAAATTTACAAGCCCCGTATATATGCAGCGGATCAAGTGCTTGTCGGTAAGCAGGGAAAGATGCTGAGGGGCGATTGCACGCTCTCGATTGCCGGTTTTTCCGTTGAATGCTTTTCGGTACCCGGTCATTCGCCCGATTCCTATCTGTTTAAAATAGATAACTGTATTTTTACCGGCGACAGCATTTCTGCAGGGATTACCGGCAGTACGCTGCATAGTTTTGCGGCGAAAACACTTGCAGAACAGCTCGAAAAGAAACTCTTCATCTATGATGATGCGTTCCTTCTTTTTCCCGGGCACGGCCCGCCGACTACTATTGGAGCGGAACGAAAATTTACGCAAGGTTGACAAGGATACGGTAAATTCTATAACATATAAAAATGAGACTATAGGGAGTTTCTAAAAATCAAATTGAGTTTTTAGAGATGTCCTAAATAATATATAAAGGAGGATACTTATGAAGAACAAAATTATTTATCTGCTTTTGTTCCTAAACATTGCGGCTGCTTTTGCAGATATTAGAAGTGCCGTCTGTATTGTAAAACCGAACTACAGTGAAAAAACAGTTGCTTTTATGGAAGATACTTCCAATCAGCTGAAAACTGCTGGGTATTCGGATTTGGCCGATCTTTTTAAAGATGCAAAAGAAGGTGTTTTCGGGTCGGGATTTTTTATTAAGGGACAAAATAAAAAAAACTATGTGCTGACTAACTATCATGTTGCTGCTTATGCGTCTTCTCTGACGCTGGAAATTGAAGATGTCAACGGAGAGATTTCAAAAATTGAAAACTGCAAGATTATCGCAATGGATGAAGAATTGGATCTTGCAATTGCCGAAGTTCCCAGCGATAAACTCGATTCTTATTTGACCTTTGCGGCAAGTGCTCCCGTCGACGGTATTGATGTTTGGTCTGCCGGTTATCCGGGGTTAGGGGGAAAACCGATGTGGCAACTGGGAAAAGGAACCGTAACCAACGCTCGTGCGCGGCTGCCTGATGACATCGATCCTAAAATATCGACCTTTATTCAACATTCCGCTCCTATCGATTCAGGGAATTCGGGCGGTCCTCTGCTTGTAAAAGCTGCCGGTGCTCCTTCAGGATATGAAGTTATCGGTATTAACTCCGCAAAGGCTGTATTCAGACAAGCAACTAATTTTGCGATTCCTGCTTCTACAATAACTAAATTTATGGATGAAAAGGTTTTTGCCGGAAGTAAAAAAATCGAACGTGATTTAACCGCTTCTTTAAATGCATTTGCCGAGAGCTGTAAACATTTTGCAATCGATAAAGAGAGTGACAAAAATAAAGAGATTGTAAGGCGAATTCGAAAATTAACCGTCTATGTTTCGGAAGATTATGCAATCCAAAACGGTCTTGATATTTATTTGAAAGCCTTACGAAAAGCTCCTAAACTTTTTAGAAATGAAATATTGGCTGCATCGATTTTCGGGAATCCCATAAATGGAATAAGAACAGCGCTTGCGTATGATATGTATACTACCATCGATCCGGAAGAAAACGCCTATTTGCCCGATGCAGGCACGGATATCGGCAAACTGAAAAAGACGGAAAACGGCTATGAATTTGTGCTCTATGATGAAGGACAGAAGTCAAAATTCTTTACCGTTTGGAAAAAATATTATAATTCATGGCAAATAGATAGCTCTAATCTCAATGAGCCGCCTCAAACCGATAGGGATTCGGCAGACTCAAATAAAAAGACTGCAAAGAAAGATAAAAAAACTGCCGGAAAATCTTCGATCTTTATCGAAGAGATACCTACAAAAATGAGGATGCCTGTATCGTATATCGGTTTGAATAGAGACACCGGTTGGACATCGGCTTTTTCTGCCGGCTTTTTTTACGGCTTTAAATATGGGGAAGTCGGTATGTCGGCAATTATCGATAAACCGCGCGCTGGCGGCTTTTTCGGTAACAGCTCACGCGGCTTATCCGGTTCCCCGATGAGTAGTGCATTTAAATTTACTTTTGGACTCAGCCCTGAACTGAAAGGGCAGATACCGGTCAATATCAATAATATCGTATATATTGCGCCGCAAGCATTTGTCGGCGTAGGGTTGTTTATCCCTCCGATCGATACTTTTATGCACTACGGTGCCGGAGTGGAAGTTGTACCGGTTAGTTTTACAACATTGTCGTGTGGTGTTGATTTTCTTGCACGGACGTAT
Organism: uncultured Treponema sp.; assembly: GCA_963514615.1. Classification (GTDB taxonomy): domain Bacteria; phylum Spirochaetota; class Spirochaetia; order Treponematales; family Treponemataceae; genus Treponema. The sequence goes on along the minus strand of CAUPUT010000008.1, from coordinate 11,775 downwards.
GTAACGGGAACGAAAACGACGAATTTCGGAGTCCGTATAAACGTATCGATACGGTTTTAATTATATTGAAAGGAGATATCAATAATGAAAACAAAAATCCTTAAAAAGGGTGCGGTACTTGTAGGTTTGCTCAGCATAATACCGGTATTTACTTCGTGTTCCATGTTTCGTAACTTTAAAATCATGGCAGAAGACGGTTACGCAAGCCTAAACGGTAAAAAGGTTTCCATAAAATCGATGGGAGATCCGGAAACGGACTGTCTCGTATATGGGTATTTTGATCCAATGATTTCTTTACACATGTATGTTCAAATGGATTCCTCCAAAGAAGCTATTTATACGACCCCGCTAGTGCTGGGGTACAGAGGGGAATTTTGCTTTCCTCCCTTTGCAAAGGGGCTGAGCTTCCAGCTTGTACAGCTTCATCAAAAAGGTCCATTTGCTATAAATGTTTATTCCCCCGGGGTAGGGAGTGAAGGCAATATTACATTTACTACAAAAAAAGTAGGTTTGCAGTTTATCGGCGCATATAACTTTACGGTTAAAGATTCTACAGGAACGATTTCGCCGTATCCTCGCAGCGAGCAATCCGAATATGAACTGAAAACCTTAAATAAGATGAAGGCACGATTTAAAAATACGGAATGGGAAACATTAATCGATGAAAGAATAGAGGAGATTCAAAATGAAAAAAAATAAATACATTGTTGTTTCGTTTGTTATAGCCGTTGCTTTTTTTATTACCGGTATGGATCTCTTTGCAGCTGATACAAAACGCTCGGCAGTACCCGGAAAGAATGAGATTGTCATGGTGTTTTCTTTAAAACTCCAGCCGTCCCCTGATACTGAATTTTTTGCAAAGTATGCAGATATGTCGTTTGCCGCACTCTCTCTTAAGCGGTACGGAGACGGCAATGATGTTATCATGTGGAAAGGCAAAAATGCTAAATACTCTCTGCAAGGCTGGGATGAAAAAGATACCGATTCCGGTGAGTTTGCTATGATACGGGGCGGTTTTGCTGCTCGGCAACGATATATTGAGATTCACTCCTTACGATACTATTTTGCGGGAGCGGAGGCTCTATTTCTAACTATCCCGATGCAGGTTAAAATCGAAGTACCGGATGATGTACGGTATGTATATCTCGGTGATTTTACCTGCAAATGCAGCAAGCCGTTTTATGATATAACCGACATAAAAAGGGTCGATAATTTTGATGCCGCCGCAAAAGCTGTTAAGGAAGTATATGGTAAAGATGCCGAACTCGAACGGGTTCCATTGATTCCTTTGAATAAAGAAGATTAATGGTCATCGGGGATGTCTTAAAAGGCGGTTACTTTTGAGACACCCCTATAAAACTTTCCGTATATGAATAAGGTGTGGTATGGAATTTGAAAAGATTATTCCGGCCTCCGGTTTTGCGCTAGCCCAGCACGGAAACGGCTTAACCGTAGACGGCAGTGTACTAGCCGTCTTTGCAGAGCAAGCGTTTAAGCGCTTATCCTTTACTTTTCCGCAAGAACATTTGGAAACTTTGCTGGATGTTGCGTGCGATCCCGCATCCTCCGAAAACGATCGGCTTGTTGCAGTTAAACTGTTGGAAAATGCCGTTATCGCCGCGAAAGGGACGCTGCCGCTCTGTCAGGACACGGGCGTCGCGCAAGTTTTTGCGTGGAAGGATGCGGGTGTGTGCTCTATTCTAAACACTGCGGACGGAACGGCGCTTTTCGGCTCCGATACGGAAGCGCTCACTGTAGGCATTGGGAAGGCGTATAAAGAGAATAATCTTAGGTTTTCTATCAACATTCCATCTTCTCTTTTTGATGAAAAAAATTCGGCTACCAATTTACCGGCTCAAGTCGATATATTTAGCACAAACGAAATGGGTATTGCCGCAGCTTCGATAGAATCCGCCGAAATGGTCTCTACAGACGAGATTTCCGGTAGATATCCCTCGTACCGATTTTTGTTTTGCGCTAAGGGCGGCGGTTCCTCCAATAAAACGGATTTTACCTGCGCGACAAAAGCCTTGTTAAACCCGCAATCCTTTGAGCGCTTTTTGCAAACGAAAATTGCTGCTCTTGGAACGGCTGCATGTCCTCCGTACACGATTGCCGTTGTTATCGGCGGGTTGAGCCCCGAACAAAACTTACAAACGCTTAAACTGGCAACGACCGGCTATTGGGATGCGGTAGAGGCGCTAAATGACGCCGACGGCGCTGTTCATTGGACGGATACGGTCGGTGGTGTGCGTCCGTTGCGGTGTAAGGACTGGGAAGAGCGGGTATTGCGCATTGCAGCGGAAACGGGTTTAGGCGCCCAGTTCGGCGGCTCTCACCTCGCGGCGCACGCCCGAGTATTCCGGTTACCGCGGCACGGGGCAAGCTGCTTTGCTTCCATAGGCGTATCCTGCAATGCGCACCGAAATCTCGTCGGTTATATCAACCGCGAAGGCGCTTTCTTACAAAAAAACATTTCCGATCCTATGCCGTTCTTTGAAAAAGCAACGGCATATACAGTCGGCCGCGGTGCACATTGCGGGGAGCCTGTCAAGGTTGACCTCAGCTCCATCGAGGCCGCCCGTGCCAAGTTGTCCGCTTATCCGGTAGGGCAGGCGTTCTTGTTTTCGGGTGAGATTTTAGTTGCACGCGATGCGGCCCATGCCCGATGGAAGGCGTTGTTGGAAAGCGGTAAGCCGCTGCCCGATTACGCGCTGCACTATCCGATTCTCTATGCCGGACCGGCAGAAACACCGAAAGGCGCCGTTATCGGCAGCTTCGGGCCTACGACGGCGAACCGCATGGATCCCTATGCCGACGATTTAATGACTAGAGGCGCTGCGCTGATTACCATTGCCAAAGGGAACCGCTCTGAATTGTGGCGCACCGCGTGTAAAAAATACGGCGCCTTTTATCTCGGTACCATCGGCGGCGCGGCGGCGCTGATTGCGGAAAAGCATATTACCGCGCGTAAAGTCCTCGACTATCCCGATTTGGGCATGGAAGCCGTACAACTGATTTCGGTTAAGGATTTACCGGTGTTCTTGATTACGGATGATAAGGGAAACGATTTTTACGCTTCTTTATAAAGGCGCTCCGAATATATATTCAAAACTCAGTATCGTGGTTCCGATTGTATTATCAACGGTAACTTGCGCTATATCTTCTTAAGCAAAGCAACTTCATCGGGTGTCAGTTCACGGCAAGTACCTGTCGCTAATTGCGGGTCGAGCGCAACGCCGCCCATCGAAATACGTTTGAGGTATACAACTTCATTTCCCAGTGCTTGTATCATTTTTTTTACTTGATGATATTTTCCCTCGCAGATATGCATTAGAAAAGCCCATTCCGTTTTTATGTTTTGCGCTTCCGTGCGTTCAAAGGTTGCGGGGAGGCACTTGAAATTCTTTCCGAGCGGCAATCCTTGAGCGCAGACTGTTTGTGCCGCGTTAAAATCGATATCGCTAAAAGGTTCTGCCGTTTCAAGATAGTAGCTTTTTACGCATCCGGATTTTGGGGCGGTAAGTCGGTGAGTAAGCGCACCGTCATCGGTAATGATGAGAAGTCCTTCGGTGTCGAGGTCGAGCCTCCCGATAGGGAAAAGCTTCATTGCGAAAAAGGGTGGCGGCAATAGATCCATGACGGTGCGGTGCAGGGGGTCGGCGGTAGAAGTAACAACTCCCGCCGGTTTATTCAGCATGAGGTAACAGCCGGTGCGGAGACGCAGCTTTTCTCCGTTGCGGAAAAGGGTATCGTGTTCAGGCTCAATCAGTGTCCCTGCATCGGTTACCCGCTTACCGTTGAGGTTGAAATCTTCTTTGCGTAAGAGGCGACGTATCTCTTTCCGCGAACCTAATCCGTTCGCTGCAAGTATTTTATCTATTCTGATAAGCATTTTCTGCAAACAGCGGTTAATCCACGGTAAGGCGGCGGTACAGTTCTTGCATGCCTATGGCGCCGTTGCTCAGTAATGCGGTTATGCAGGGACGCCCAATCATTACCTGCGTCGCACCGAGCTGTTTGGCCGCGGCTATATCCTCGCGACTTCTTAAACCTCCGTCTACCCATATCTCGCCTGTAAACTTACGGAGCGTGTTACCATATTCGGCTAAAAAATCGGCGGTACTGCCGCGCCTCGTTTCTATTCTTCCTCCGTGATTGGAAATAACGGCAATATCGGGGCGTAGTTCTTTTACCAGTTCGACGTTCTCCGGCAAAAAAATCCCTTTAATTGCAAACGGCTTTTGTGCATATCGCCGTATCTCTTTTAGGCTGTATGCATCCTTTTGCTCAAGATGGACAAGATTGCGCATTGTTACAATATTATAGGAATCGATATCGACTCCTATGAGCTCGGCAGATTCTCGTACCCAGTCTATTCGCTCAAAAATACGGGGATTAGGATATGGTTTAATGAATACCGCACCGGTTTTTCCGTATCGTTGCAGCGCTGCCAGTCCTCCTTGTATTTTTACATCGGGGTATCCGTCTCCGATGCTGAGTAAAAAACCTGCTTGGCTACAGGCTTCAATTAAGTCAAAATAAAATGCAGCTTCATCATCGTAGCCGACATTTTCGACACCGCCGGTAATGGGCGCTAATCTGATAAGGGGCAGTTCATAATCATGAGGGACATCGGCGTAATATTTTTTCCAAGCAGTGCAATTAGCGATAAAGTTGGCGCTTTCAAATACACCGCCCATTCCGGGCAGTTCACCCAGGCAGCCGTGTCCGTCACATTCGGCGCAAAAATGACATTTATATCCGCTCATGTTGTTTCTACCACAAGAAATTTACGTGCTTTAGCCATTTGACAGTTTTTTACAACCTTATTTTTTTCAGATACTCATTTATAAATTACGTTTTAGTGCTATCTTGCCTTCAAACATTGATGCAGGGGCAGCGTAGAGGAGCGGGTAAATCGAACAGCGGATATCAAGATCACAGACGCCAATATTGACTGTATAAAACGGTGTAAGGGCGATCAATACTGATGCCATATTCACCTGATGGGTTATCGGCCTTGCAACAAGACCGTGGAAACCTCCTTGCATTTTATCCAAATCCATACTTCCGAATCCGAAAAATATATTCAATCCGCCGTATAGTTCATTGTAGAGAATATTAAAAGGCTTTATAAGAGGAGCTGTCGGGAAAAATCCGTTCTGTTGCGGGTCACGAATTTTAGACATAAAGAACGTAAACTCAAAGCTTGCATGGTTAAGGTTGATACGCGGCTCGAAAAAGGCATAGATATTTCCGACGGTATCTTGTTGTAGGGTTGTACTCCTGAAATTTGTTTTGTGCAAACCAAGTTGTGTAAAGATACCGACACTATCATGCACGCTAAAAAGCACGGAAACAGATCCTGCAAGCGATAATTCCGTTGCTTTATCTGCAACATGAAAAGAAAGATATGTGTTGGTCAGTGCAATATTTGAAAAAACACCTCCCTGCGCGTATATACCGTATTCTTGTTTATCTTTTATTTCGCCGTTCCAGCCGAAGGAACCTCCTAGGTATCCGGTATTTGAAATAAGTCCTGCAAAGCTGAGACCTGCTGCTTCACGCGGTTGAATCGGAGTAAAAAGCATTGCGCTATCGTTTTCATACATTTTTATCGACCGTATGCCGTGTTTAAGAAAGTCAGCGCTGTAGTGTTCACCGGTAAGGCTTTTGTGTTGTCCGGTAAAGATTGATAAAATAAGCGGCTTGCCTCCGATCGACGGAAAATTCAAAGAAAAATTTATAAAGGTAAACTGCCCCGGTGTCCGTGCCGATAACTGCGGGTTAACGAACCTCAAGATATCATTAACATACAGCGCGAGGTTCAGGTCGCTGTAAAAACGTTCTCCGTGCAGTAAACGGAAATTTATGGAAGATTCTTGTACTATAGTGAATTGTGATGAACTTGCCGACTGCTTTGCCGCCAATACTCCGAAGTTAAATTCGGGTACGCTGATCTCTAAAGCGGCAGCTGCGTATATAATCGAAAAACAAACAAAAATATGCACTATGTATTTTTTCATGTAAAACTCCCTATGGGTATTTCTAAAAGCTCGGTTAGCTTTTAGAAATACCCGACGAGTTTAAAATTAAGTCTTATCCAATAATGACTTAATTTTAGACGTCGCAACTAAATTTAAGGAAAACCTCTAAAAACTGAAGTTTTTAGAGGTTCCTTATACAGTGTCGGTATTTTTTTAATGCTGCTTGATTCCTTTCCGCAGGCGTAGAGAGAGCATCTCCAGCAAAATGACGGTACCGAAAATGACATACGTGATTATTCCGACCTCCCGTATATCATAATAGAGGTTGCCTGCCATGAATAGATAATATCCGATACCGCCCGATCCTGCGGCAGCACCGATAGCAACGGCGTTGATAAAATTAATTTCAAACCGGAAAAATGTCCATGAAATAATGGAAGTTGCAGCGACCGGAATAACAGCCTGTGTCATAATACCGGAGAACCCCGCTCCGCACGCCCTCAAAGCATCGATAGTATCGCGGTTAATCTGTTCAAAACTTTCGGAGAACACTTTTACCAGATAGGCGATGCTGTGAAAGCACATGCCAATGACGGCGGCATCGGTACCGATATTAACCGTAACCGAGAAAACCAGTACCCAAATAATTGTGGGAATTGACCGGATGAGTGCGGTAATAATACGGATGATTTTTGCGATAACCGGGGAGGCTATATTCCGAGCAGCACCGAGTGCTAAAAAAAACGCAATGATAGCACCGCCGATTGTAGTTAAAATCGACAGTGCAAAGCTGATACCGAGTGAATACACAAGTTCGCCGCGTGGAAGGTGGTCCGACCGTTTCGGCTGCAAAAAAAGGATGCGGCTGTAGTGGAGCAGGTCATGCCATGCATCTTTCCAATTCAATGTTTCTTGTGCAAGCAAAAAACATCCCCATATACTAATGCCGAAAAGGATAGCAAATACGATAGAGAGCGTCCATTGTTCTTTTTTGGGTAATCTTCGGCGGATAACACGGGTGTTGTTTTTCATAACAGTATTCTCCGTACCGTATTGGAAATACTGTCGATGCAGAGCACAATAATCATCAATACACAGATGATAAGCCCCGCTTCGGGATAGCGGAAACTCTTAAAATAGAGGTTGAAGAGAAAGCCGATCCCGGTGCCTGTTAAAATACCGATCAATGCGGAGTCTCTGACATTGGTTTCTATAGCATAGAGCAGCCACGATAGAAAGAGCGGGAGTGTATTGGGGAATACGCCGTGGATGATGATTGGAATATACGGTACGCCGGCTGCTTCCAACGCCGTGTAGGACTCTTCGGCATGGGAGTCGATAATTTCGGTAAAGGCACGGGTTAAATGCCCTGCAGTGATAAAAAAGAGGGCTAAAAAACCTGTTATGCAGTTTTGCTTAAAAGATAGCAGCAAAAGAATAGACCATGCAGGAAGGGGAATGTTTCTAAAAAAAGATGCGACACCGGCACAGACAATGCGCAGTATACGGAAGTGTCCCGTAGTTTGAGAGCCTAGGATTGCTGCTATGCATGCAATGCAAAAAGCTGCGGTAGAGGCTGTTACCGCGATAACGGCTGTGTGCAGCGAAGTTCTGAAAATAAGCGGCATCACCGAGAGTGATTGTACTGACGGCAAAAAGTTTCTTACCAGCCAATAAAGTCCGCGTGGAATACCGGTCAATGCATTCCATGCTGTAAAATCGGTCATAATTGCCGAAGCAACATATAACACTGCGGCAGTAAAGATAATGGTAAACGTTCTTAAATTTTTTTTCTTAAAAAATATTTCAGGAGTAGATGGTGAATGGTGCCGGGATTCAAAAAATTGTCTCGGCAGGCCTGTCGGGAGATCAAATTTCATAGTGTTCTTTCTTTTCCGTATGAAAGCAGGAAGAAAAGATACGCTCCAGCACTTCTGCCGAAAGTTCTTCCGGTTTTCCGTCAAAGACCACTTGCCCGTTACGTAATCCGATAATTCTGTCGGAGTACCGTTTTGCATATTCTACGTGATGGAGATTCATAATGCAGGTAAGGTTTCGTGTTCTGACTATCTTTTCGATATAGTCAAGGATATCTTGTGCGCTTTGCGGATCAAGCGAAGATACCGGTTCGTCGCATAAGAGTATTTGAGGATTTTGCATTAATGCCCGTGCGATACCGGTACGCTGCTTTTGACCGCCGCTTAAATCGGTACACCGTTGATAAAGGTAATCGGAAAGGCCGAGCTCTTCGAGTATTGCCAAAGCCCGTTCTTTCTCTTCCTGCGGATACAGCCCTAAGAAGCTGCGATAAAACGGTAAAGCGCCGAGGCAGCCGTGGAGCGTGTTTTCAAAAACGGTAAGCCGTTCTACCAGATTGTAGTTTTGAAAAATCATTCCGATTCTTCGACGGAGCTGCTTTAAGCGGCGGCTATTCATCTTCTGCAGCGATTCACCGTTTATTCCAACCATACCGGTGGTGCAGTCGATAAGCCGGTTGATACAGCGGATAAAGGTTGTTTTTCCTGCACCCGAAGGCCCGATAATAGAAACCATCGTTCCTTGTTCAATCGTAAGATCGACTGAATTGAGCGCGAGCCTGCCGCCTGCATATTGCTTTGAAACATTTTTGAAGGTAATCAACAGTTTAACCTTATTTGTACAGAGGCTTTAATATCTCCTGTGCTTTGTATTGTAACAAAGGGTATTAAAGCCGACTGCATCCATCGGATGAGTGTTTTTTAACACATCTACAAGTAAGATGTCAGATGATACTGCCTTACTTTGTAGAATTCCTAAGCTCATCATACCAGGCGTCATCGGTAGCAACTAACCGTGTCTTTTCGGAATACTTAGGGTATATGCCTTTTTTACCGGAATCTTTGACATTGAAAATTCCGGGATTGTTTGCTGTCTTATCCGATGTCAGCGCATCTCGTATCTTTTGGATATCCGAAGCTGAGACTGTGTTCGTATTGATGGTAATCGGAGCATTTAAGACGGGAATTGAGCGGATTACGGTCATTTCACTGCCTGCAAAGGAAGTGAATGGTTCGTCGGCTCCTACGGTTACGCGATAGACGGCACCTGTTCTATAATCTTCTCCTTCAAGCAGCTCATACACACCGATCGTCTGAGGAATGGCAAAGGCCGCCGCATCCACATCGCCGCGGAAAAGGTTAACTTGCGAACCTTGATGGGAGCCGGCAAACAAAACCTTAGAAAAAACTTTGTCGCTCAAGATAAGATCGTCTGTATTATCGAGAGAAAAAACAGCTGCCAAGACACGCGCAGGAATAACGAAGCCTGATGTGGAACTTGCTGCAACAAACGACATCCGTTTTCCGTGCAACAGGCTTAAATCAAAACTGCCGTCCGCTTTTTTATAGCTTTCGGCATCTTTCCGTTGTACGCCGATAAAGCTGTAATACTTTGCATCGTCGAGCGTTCCGCTGGGACCCGAATTTGTCGCGATGGGAATAACGGCACTGTTTCGTTTGTGAGCCGTAAGATATCCTTCCGCACCGACATATGCCATATCAGCCTTACCGGAAACGAGTGCTTCCAGTGCGATGTTATAATCTGTTGTCGTAAGAATTTCGACCTCCCGTCCGACGGCTTCCTTTAAAATTTCTTGAAATGCAGCACGGGCATCTTTCATCGATTCACTTGACTCATTTGGATAAAAGACCATCTTCAGTGGTTTTTGCTCCGCTTTACTGCATGAACAAACAAGTATGGTTGAGAGGGAGAGTACAAAAAAGAACGGCTTGATGTGTTCTAAGAGCTTTCCTGCTGTTTGTCTGGCCTTATCGCCAATTAAAAATGCTTTCATAACTTTCTCCGAATTTGGAAACCGCTAAAAACAGTTGTAAGCGATTTCTCTGATTAATTATGCGCGCCAGTCTACTATAATTGGAGCCTTTATGCAACTATTGCCGGTTCTCTTGTGCTGAGGCATGGATGGTATTATTCTCTCTTTTGTGCTACTATCGCCGCATGATCGGCTTTTTTCTCAAAAAGAATTTTTTTGAAGGATGGGATAATTTTCTCTCGCTTATAGTCTTTAATGGTGTGCTTATACTGATTGTTTCAGCGTTTTTCGCTTTAATGTATGTCGTTCCGGCGGTACCGATGCTGCCTGTATTGATTTTGTTTATTTGTATTCTCTTGATGGGAATCCTGCTGTTGGCAATTTCTAATCTGATGTCTCGTATTGCCGATTATAAGTCTTTTTCATTTAAGGAAATGGGCGGAGAAATAAAGCATACGTGGCGGCATGGTGTTTTGTTCTCATTACTCGAAACTTTTTGTTGGGTTGTTGCCGGAGTTGCAGTCCCCTATTATTTTTCATTTCAAAATTTTCTCGGCCTTTTTCTCGGAGTTAGTGTCGTATGGATTTTTGTAGTGATACAGTTGTCGCTTTTGTGGTTCTTTCCGATACGGAGCAGGCTTGAATCGAATTTTTGCAAGTGCCTTAAAAAGTGCTTTATTCTTTTTTTTGATAATACCGGATTTACGCTTTTTATGGTGCTGTACAGCGGTGCTCTTATCCTACTGACGCCGTTCTTAGCTTTTTTAGCACCGGGTTTTTCGGGGCTTTTGCTTGCGTGGAATAATGCCTTCAAGCTGCGGATGTATAAATATGATTGGATGGAACAGCATCCCGAAATACCGATTCAAACTGCACGAAAACAAATACCGTGGGATGAATTACTTGCTGAAGATCGGGAAACAGTTGGCAGCCGATCTATTCGAAATCTTATTTTTCCGTGGAAAGATTGATCGCCGCGGTTATACGTTTATAATCTTTGATACTATAGGACACCTCTAAAAACTCGGTTAGATTTTTAGAGATTCTCAATACTAAGGAGGATATGATGAGTATTCATATTGGAGCAAAACAAGGTGAAATCGCCGAACGGATTTTATTACCGGGTGACCCGCTGCGGGCAAAATTCGTTGCCGAAAATTTTTTGGAAGATGCGCGCTGTTACAATGAAATCCGCGGTATGTACGGGTTTACCGGTACATATAAAGGTATAAAAGTTTCCGTGCAGGGAACCGGTATGGGGCAGCCTTCTATTTCCATTTATGTGAATGAGCTTTTCCGTGAATACGGTGTGCAGAAAGCTATCCGTATCGGTACGGCGGGAGCCTTACAAAAAGAAATTCCGCTTCGTTCATTGATTATCGGGATGAGCGCGGCGACCAATTCAGGTTCAAATACGCTCCGTTTCCGCGGAACCCAGTTCGCCCCGACAGCGGACTGGAAGCTTTTAAAGCATGCGTATGATGCGGCAATCCGCTTAGGGTATAACCCCTTGGTTGGCCCCATCGCTTCGTCTGATGTGTTTTATGACGAACTCGAAACGTGGAAGCTGTGGTCGCAGTATGGTCTTTTGGCGATTGAGATGGAAGCCGCCGAACTTTATACCCTTGCCGCACAGTATAAACGGCAGGCGCTCGCATTGCTTACCATATCCGATAATATGGTTACCCATGAAGAAACCACTGCGGAAGAACGGCAATTGTCTTTTACCGCGATGATGCAAACCGCACTTGAGGCAATTATCGCCGAATAAAAATGAGCAGGATCTCTAAAAAATCTTATTGAATTTTTAGAGATCCCCGAATCTTTTTGCAAAATTGTAAGCCATTTTGCTATTGGTGATGCATATATATGGTATGAACATCATCAATAACACCACGCTTGATGGCGAAATCTCCTGCCTTTTTGAACCGGAGACGGCGCTGCCCGATACGGAAAGCTGTCCCGTGATTTTTG
>CAUPUT010000007.1:0-20513 GCA_963514615.1 uncultured Treponema sp. | reverse complement strand
ACAAAAACGATAATCTATGAACCGGAAATCTTCTTTACTCAAAAGCGGTATCAGCCTGTCCGTACTGACCCTTGTGTCGCGGGTTTTGGGGCTGATACGGGAAATGACCAAATCAGCTTTCCTCGGCACCGGCCCCCTTGCGGACGCCTTTACCGTTGCCTTTATGATCCCCAATCTGCTCAGGCGCATTTTCGCCGAAAACAGCATGACTGTTGCGTTTATACCTACTTTCCAAACGTATCTGGAGGAAGAAAAACGCAATACGCCCGATGCCAAGGTCTCAATGAAGGAGTTCCTCTCCGCAACGTTCACTATGCTGTCTTTTGCCGTAACGGGCACCGTCATCATCGGGATTTTGTGCAGCGGTCTGATTGTTGCAGTATTCTTTCCGAAAATCGGCGACTTTTCCGCAACAGTGCTTTTAACGCGCATCATGTTTCCGTACCTGCTGCTCATCTCCGTGGCGGCATTCTTTCAGGGGATATTGAACGGCGTCCGCAGTTTCTTACCGACGGGAATTACGCCGATTTTGTTTAACCTGTCCGTTATCGGATGTACCTTTGTACTCACAAAGCCCTGCGGCAATCCGGCGCTTGCAATGGCAATCGGTGTGGTAATCGGCGGCTCCTTCCAAATGCTGTTTCAGCTCCCCTTTGTGCTGCGCGCAGGCTTTTCGTTTAAGCTGATACCGTTCCGGCGCTGTGTACAGAATGCCGGAGCGCGGAAAATACTGCGGCTGATTGTGCCGACTCTGATCGGAACAGCTGTGTATCAGATTAATGACCTCGTTTCCACAGCGCTCGCGACATACTCCGGAGTCGGGGTTGCGGCAAGTTTGCAGTATTCAATCCGGTTACAAGAACTTATTCTCGGCATCTTCGCCGTTTCAGTCGGCACAGTTATTCTGCCTGACCTGTCCGCCCATGCGGTTAATAAGCAGTGGGAAGTATTTCAAAAACTGCTATTGAATGCCGCAAAGATTATTGCCCTCGTAACCGTCCCTGCAACGATTTTCCTGCTCTGTTCGGGTGAGCATGTCATCATTTTGGTGTATAAGAGCCGCCGCTTTACCGACGAGTCCGTCCGGCTCACCTTGCAGGCATTTCAGTGGCATATTGCAGGGTTGTTCTTTATCGCATTAAACAGGATTTTAACCTCGGCGTTTTATGCACAAAGCGATACCAAACGCCCCACGATTGCAGGAATTGCGTGTTTCGGAATCAATATTATGCTTGCGGCGGCTTTGGCAAGCTTTATGCACGGCGGCGGTATCGCGTTGGCGCTGACCGTCGCAAGCGCCGTCAACACCGCGCTTTTGCTGTATTTTCTTACTAAAAGCGATTCAATCGATGTACGTGTATTGCTTGTATCAGCCTCAGGCTTTACCGTTAAGATGCTGATCTTCTCGCTGATTGCCGCCGCTCCGTTGTATTTTTTCGGCACACAGCTGTATACACCGTTGTCAGGCTATCCCCGTATTATCGCACAGGGACTTCCGCTCTTTATCAGCGCCGCGCTTTTTGCGGTAATTATTTTAACGCTTCTTTTGATAACGGGAGATTCTTTATTGAAGACTGCCGTACAAAAAATACGGCGGAGGTAAACGCATTAGGCCTTATTTTTTCATATCCGCCACGGATGGCGGTGATACTAATCAGCAGCAAGTTTTTTGCTAGAAAAACTTGACACGAACATTGTACAAGGAAGTACAATGTTCGTGTTCCCCGCAGAATGATTGGGGCTGTTCAACCTTTCCTTTTGAAAACAGGCGGGCATCTACTTCGTTATTTCACAAAAATTAGTCCTCGACGTGCAAAAAGCACGCCTGCGGGTAATTTTTGCTCATGCCTCGTATCTGCCTCACCTCTTTTCAAAAGGCTAACGCAAAAATTATTTTTAACCATTAGCCTCAATTTTTCTGCGATTTTTATCTATTCGGCCTAATGCGTTTACCACCTGTTAGAAAAAATATGCGAAATTTTATTTCCGTAAAATGCAACGGTTGAACAAAATATGAATTTTGGAAACTGTTGCATTCGTGCGCGAAAAGCGCACACATCAATGCGCAAGTTTTCGAAAGAAAACTTGACGGTTAAGGTGAGCGGCGCCATTGTAGACGCTCACCTTATACCTATGAAATTTCGCATAGATAGAAGGAAAGCAACCACTTAAAATATTTCTGATGCGGTTGTTATGGTCGCGGCTGTTTTTTGTCTTGAAAACTACCCGATTGCGTTTAAGACTTTGTTCAAGCGGTTCTTATCAAAGAGATCCATCGGACGGCCTTCCGTAAAACGGCGAGCTTCTTCCGTAAAGGTTCCGGCAGTCATACAAATCCCCTTACCGGCCTTCATCTCTTTAATTCTGCCGTGGAAGTCGCGCAGTACCAACTCTCCTACCGAGCCTTGAGAACGGAAAAATCGGAATATTACAAGATCCGCCCATTTGGGCGTATCAATTTCGGCAACGATATCGGTATAGGTCGCAAGAACGCTGATATCAAGTATTTTAACCTTAGCATTCGGGAAAAAGCGTGAAACAATTCTGCGGCATAGTCCGACAAATTCGCTCTGTCCCGCCATTAAATACGTATGGAGATTCTTATTCTGATTTAATTCCTGATAGCGCATAATGAGAGATGCGACATCTTTATAGCCGGGACTGACGGTTTGAATTTCCTTTAATTGAACCAGCGCTTTTTGTAAATCCTGCGTTTTAATCCGCGCAGTTGCTAAATTATATCGAAGCTCGTTCATGATATCCAACGGGATGCTGTCATGTTTTAGACCGATTTCAAAATCTTCGATTGCCTTCTCCAGCTGGTTTGCTCTCATCCGGATTAACCCTGCATAGAGCGCTGCACGCGAACCTATTTCGGGAGAGACGCGTAAATGAGTAAATATCTTTAATGCCTGATCGTTTGAACCGATTTCATAAAAACATTCTCCCATCGCAAAAAGCGCTTCCTTATTATCCGGTTGTACATCCAATACTTTTTTCAGACTTGGAAGTGCCTCTTGATATTTCCGTAAACTTTGGAGCGTATATCCGAGATATTTTAACGTCATAACGTTATCAGGCTGTGTAAGCAGCGCTTTCCGCAAAAACGGAACAGCCTTTTCATATTCTTTTTGGATATAGTAAATATATCCGAGATTATAGTTTATCTCGAAATGGTTGGGATTGATATTCTTTGCCAACAAAAGACCTTTTTTTGCTTCCATGAAGCGATCGGTTTTCATTGCGCTTATGCCGTATCGTAAGCTGATTTCGAATTGCTCGGATGGAATTCGTCCACTCATCTGATCTAAAAGCGGTGCATAAGAAGCATACGCTTTTTCCCAATCTTGATCCTGAAAGTATATATCTCCGACCATTAAAAGAGCGGCACTGTCATTCGGATTTTGTGCAAGTCGCTTTGTTGCCTCGCGTATCACCGCAGCTTTATTCTTTTTGCCTACCGATAACGTTTCGCGGCCTTTTAAACCTGTCATAGCAACCGTTGCAACCGCAACAACCGCAATAATGATAAAAAGAGAGATAATTACAACAGTCATACTGCCTGTATTATCTTATCTATTTGGATAACTGTCAAGATAAGCCCGAAACCTGAAACCGCAGTATGGGACTATTTTTTTCTCGGCTGCCGTACGATATTCACCAAAAGATTCCACAGCGGGATTAAATAAAGAAAAAAGGCAGCTAAGAGAGCTGCTGCAGGTGCCCCGATAGAAGTCAACGGAACGCTTACCGCGATCGACCATGGCATCAGCGGTGCTACGACGACGGCGGTATCCTCCAAGTAAGAAGCAAATATGTTTTTATCCTCTATCAGATCATCACAAACTTGATGGGTCAGCATAATCGCCAATGTTTGATTACAGGCAATCGCCGAAGCAAAGACGGAAGCGGTAAGAACACCGCCGAATGCGGTAATCCGATTGCTCAGCTGCCGCATAATCCGCTGCATCCCGCCAAAAAAATGAGTTCCTTTAAAGATTCCCGAATAACAAGACGAGATGCTAATAATTGCGGATACCCGAATCATTGAAACGATCCCTCCGCCGCCCATCAGCTTGTTCAGTTCTGCGTTCTGAGGGTGAAAGCCTAAGAAAATTATTTTTATCAGCTCTGCTGCGTTGATATGCTGAAAAAATACGGCACAAACCAAACCGACAAGGCAGCTTATCGCCATCGTTATTTTTACATCGATTTTAAGTAGTGAAAAAAGGATAATGATCATGGCGGGGATAGTCGTAAAAAGCGAAAGATTATAGCAATCGGCAAAGATATGAAAGGTCATATCGCTTCCTGCGCCGGGATTGATAATAACACCGATAATACCATTCCCCTCACCTGAATTGATAATAAGCCCGATGATGCCATATAAAACAGTCGTTATAATAAAAGGGATAAGTGCGGTTTTCACCATCGTTTTGATATTATTGAAAACATTGGTATTCGTTAATTCGCTGATGAGATGAGCGCCCGATGACATCGGTGAGCAGCGATCTCCGAAAAATATCCCTGAAATAACAGCGCCTCCTGAGTATATAACGGGAATATTCATACTGTTTGCCAATGTCATACAGATAACACCGATGGTGGCGGCGCTTCCGAAAGCGGTACCCATCAAAAACGATACAAAGCCGCATAGTAAAAAGCAAATCAGCACCATCGCTTGTGGTGCCGCAAACATGGATGCATAGTACACAATAAAAGCGATAGTACCGCACGTACGCCATATTGCAGTGATGCTGCCGATCAATACAAAGATTATTAGAATATTTTTTACGGTTAGGATACCGCGGAAAGAATAGCGGAGCATATCCTTCCACGTTTTACCTTTTATAAGGCCGAATACAAAGAAAAGGGTGTAGCCGAATACCAGTGCATATAGAATTGAATATTGAAACAGAACGCAGATAATCAAACTGACGGAAAACAGCAACAGAATAAATAATTCAAGCATAAACCTTCCTTTCGATTATTATTATATTATTATGCAGAGTTATATATCTGTCAATAAGTAAAATACAGGACTTACATGGTTGTATCAAAGCAAAAAAAAGGTGATAATCACGGTACGGCTAAAGGAGAGATGTAAAGGCCGTACAATGACTATCACCGGAACTAATTACTATTAGTATTCGGTCGGCACAGTAAGCTTTACGCTTACTGTGCAAGACTTTTATAAATTTTTTTTATATTTGAGATCATCCGGTCCATATAAGATAAACCGTCTTCAGCCGATTCAATCGTATAGATTGTTTGCACTGAAGCACCGACCTCTTTTGCTAACGTTGCCGAAACTTGCGGGCTTGCGGCATTTTCCGAGAAAACAACTTTAATTCCATATTGGTTACAATAATCTACTAATTTTGCTAATTGTTGTGCACTCGGTTCTCCATCGGAAAATACATCTCTAACACTGCTCTGTTCGAGGCCGAAATCGCGGCAGAGATACCCGAACGCTGCGTGTCCGGTAACAAAACGGCGATTGGTTACTTGCGCGAAATTACTGCGATATTGTGCTAAAAGTGTGTCGGCTTCTGCAATAAAGGCTTCAGCATTTCCTTTATAGAAAGCAGCATTTACCGGATCTATGTCGCTTAAGCCGTCGGCAATATTCTTGACCATTACTTTAGCGGATTCAAGGCTTAACCACGCGTGAGGATCGACAGCTTCATGGTCATCATGATCATGGTCGTCATCGTCGTGGTCATCATGATCATGCCCATCTTCATGATGATGATGATGGTGGTGATGGTGATGTCCTTCTGCGAGTTCGATCGGTTTAATACCGTTGCTTGCGCAGATACTTTTTATAGTGTCCTTTTTTACCGCATGGAGTGCATCCGTAAGCCACGGTTCCATGCCCAGTCCGTTATAAACAACTGCTTTCGCTTGCATTAAGAATTTTAGATCCCCAGCCTTAGGTTCAAAATCATGTGCTTCAACCCCCGGCGGGATAATCGTATGGACATACACCTTATCTTTACCCACGATTTCCGTGAGTTCCTTCATCGCATCAAAAGTGGCTGCAACGGCAACTTTTCCTTCCATGTTTTTCTCGGTTTTTCCGCCGGCAAACGAGTTTACCGCAAAAGTACCGAAAAACATCATACAAACTGCTGTAAAAAACAATTTCTTCATTAAAAAACTCCTCTTGCAATAGTATTTGCAAATCGGTTGCAAGTATACATAAATGCAAAAAATTTGCAAGTAGTAAAATAAGAATAATACAAAAATAATTATTCTGCTCTTGACTTTTGAGGAGAAAAAATATCATAGATACACACCCGCTTCAGGATGATAGCATTGATCATTTTTCAGCGGCGATATGCGATATATAACCTTTCCGTCAGTTTTTTGAAACCAAACACATCCATTCCGCTTCGGCAGCAACGGCATCACCGTTGTAGAGCTTACCGGACTGCTTAATCATTTGGGATGATACACGTAGATTTTTTACCTCGATGCGCACCGTATCTCCCGGACGTACCTGGGCACGAAGCTTCACCTTATCGATAGTAGCCAAAAAGAACAGTGCGCCTTTTTCAAACTTTCCCATTGAACTGAGCGCTGCACCGCCTGCCTGAGCCATTGTTTCTACCAATACGACACCGGGTACTACCGGATACTCGGGGAAATGTCCCTTAAAAAAGAACTCATCCGGTTTAAAGGTATAGCGGCTTTCGCTGCCTTCATCATCGGCACGGATAATCTCGTCAACAAACAAAAACGGTTTTCGATGCGGAAGCAAAGCTTCAATATCTTCTATAGTGGTAACCATTGTTTTCTCCTATTTTACTTTTTTGAACACGAGTACGCCGTTGTGTCCACCGAAACCGAGCGAGCCGGATGCGGCGCAATCGATCGTGCAGGAAACGCCCTTTTGCGGCAGGTAATTGAGATCGCACCCCGCTTCCAAATCCGGTTCCGTTAAGTTTACGGTGGGCGGGCAGAAGCCTTCTTGAATCGCTTTTACACAGATAATCGCCTCCAATGCACCGGCGGCTCCCAAGCAGTGCCCTATCATCGATTTCGTAGAAGAAATTTTCAGGTTATACGCATGTTGCCCGAAGGCTCTTTTAATCATCGCGGTTTCGGACGGGTCATTAATCGGGGTGGACGTTCCGTGTGCATTGTAGTATTGCACGTCTTCCGGTTTTACTCCTGCGTCCTCCAGAGCCTTCGTCATAGCCAGAGCACCGCTGGTACCGGACGGGTCGGGACTGGTTAAGTGATACGCATCGGATGAGCCGCCGTAGCCCGCAAGTTCTGCGTATATTTTTGCTCCCCGTTTCTTTGCATGTTCGTATTCTTCAAGGATAAGGATGCCTGCGCCTTCGCCCATCACAAAGCCGGAGCGTTTTTTATCGAAGGGGCAGCAGGCTTTATGCGGTTCATCGTTGTAGTCTGATGCCAGGGTTTGCAGCACACTGAACGCATTGATGCCGAATCCGGTAATCGCGGCCTCCGTACCTCCTGCAAGGCACATATCCATTCTGCCCGATCGGATTAAATCGAGCGCATTTCCCAAAGCATCGGTACCGGAGGCGCAGGCCGTCGTAATCGTCCACGAAACGCCGTGCAGTCCGAAGCGCATACTGACGTTACCGGCAGCCTCGTTCGGAATAAGCAGCGGAATTGCGAGCGGCGGTATCCGCGAATGCCCCGCTTCAAAGTATTTTTTAAACGAACTTTCGTGAATCTCAAAGCCACCGATACCGTTCCCGATCATTACGCCGGTACGGTCAGCCTCGATAGTTTCCTTTGAAAGCCCCGCATCCGCCATTGCCTGTACCGCCGCAGCTACGGCGAACTGCGAGAACCGCGCCATTTTACGAGCATCTTTTTTGTCCATAAATACGATAGGATCGAAGTCCTTGCATTCGGCGGCAATCTTTACGCGGTCATCTTCGGGGGTGTAGTTGACGGTGATCTTATCAATACCGCAATGGCCTGCCTTAATTCCTTCCCACGTTTCCGCAACCGTATTTCCCAAAGCGGAAACGGCACCGAGACCGGTAATTACAACTCTTCTCATTTGTTATGTTCTCCTTCAATTAGGCGCCCATACCGCCGTCTACGCCGAGCACCTGTGCGGTGATATATACGGATAAATCGGACGCTAAAAAGACAGC
The DNA here is from genome assembly GCA_963514615.1 of uncultured Treponema sp. Lineage (GTDB taxonomy): Bacteria > Spirochaetota > Spirochaetia > Treponematales > Treponemataceae > Treponema. The sequence goes on along the minus strand of CAUPUT010000007.1, from coordinate 12,363 downwards.
CGCGTTCGCAACATCGAGCGGCGTTCCACCACGCTTTAAGGGAATAGCCGTTTCCACCCAGCTCTTCCGAAGTTCCTCCGGTAATGAGGATGTCATGTCCGTTTCAATGTAACCGGGAGCCAGCGCATTAACCCTCACGCCTCTGCTGCCGATTTCTTTTGCGAGGCTCTTAGTCATGCCGATTAATCCCGCTTTGCTTGCCGCATAATTGACTTGACCGCTCTGTCCGTGTAGACCGACAATACTGGCCATGTTGATGATGGATCCTTCCCGTTTCCGCAACATATCGGAGGAAACAATCTGGGATGTTAAAAAAGTTCCGGTTAAATTGACACGCAGTACGGCGTCCCAATCTTCCTGCGGCATACGGAACGAGAGCCCGTCCCTCGTAATGCCTGCGTTGTTCACCAAAATCTGAAAGCCCTCTGATTGCTTAAGCGCATCCTTAACGGCAGCGGTCAGCTCCTCAGCATTTCCGCAGTCGGCGTATATCTCGTGAAATGTACTGTTGTGTTGCGCCGCAAATGTCTCCATCTCGGCCTTTCCTTGCGATGGTTTTGTGCAGAGCCCCCATACTTCGGCGCCTTCTTCCAGAAAGCGGCGGACTATCTCTTTTCCGATTCCTCGTGAGGAACCGGTGACCAATGCTTTTTTCCCTTGTAATAACATATAAACCTCTTATAAATGGCTGGTGTCTATCACAGCCGATAATTGTTCTGCTGTACCGGTGGGGCGGCAGTTTCCTGCGCAGCCGCTGTCCCGCCACAGATTGCAGAGCGTCATGCCCGGCCCTATTTCCAACAGCGCCGCCGCATTTGCCAGCGCAGCGATTTCCCGTTCTTCCTCAAGCCAGTGTACCGGATGGGTTAAGTGCAGTACGGCGTTCTTTTTTGCTTCTGCACCCGTTAAAAGCCGCTTTCCGGTAACGTTTGAAAAAATCGGAATTGCAGGCTCGTTAAATTGCACATCCTGCAGCGCGGCGGAAAATTCTTCTGCAGCCCCGCGCATCAGCGGCGAATGGAACGGGCCCGCAACCGCAAGCCGGACAAAGCGTTTTGCGCCGGCTTCTTTGCAGAGTCTTTCCGCAGTATCGAGTCCTTCGGCAGTGCCCGACACAACAGTCTGCATCGGGCTGTTCAAATTCGCCGCAAAGGCAACACCTGTGTCGGGATCAGCATAGGGTTTTAGCACCTCAACAACTTTCTCCGGCGGCAGCTTAAGTACCGCCGCCATGCCGCACCCGCCGCCTGCTGCCTTACTCTGCACATCGAGTTTTTCGCAATATTTTTGCATGATTTTTCCACGCAAAGTTACCAGTTTTGTCATTGTTGCGAGGTCTAATACTTTTGCGGCATAGAGTGCGGAAAACTCTCCCAAGCTAAAGCCTGCTACGGCGGCGGGGGTGATGCCGTGTTCTTGTAAGACTGTGGTAATTGCAATTTGCATCGCCGTAATCGCAAGCTGACTCCGGTCGCTGCGAGAAAGTTCGTCAGGTTCGGTATGCCACAAGAAAGAAGCGATATCTTCACCGGAAGTATTGCTCATTTTATCGATGACGGCGCTGGCTGCCGGATATTGCGTGCAAATATCCTCCGCCATACCTTTAAATTGGGAACCCTGTCCCGAAAATAAGAAAACATATTCCATTATTTATTTACCTTCTATAATTAAATCGAAACCGCATTAGAACCGGATGATGGCGCCGCCCCATGTCAATCCTGCACCGAAGCCTGTAATCAATATGGTCATACCTTCATGCAGCTTTCCCTGTTCCGTCAGTTCTGTAAGGGTGATGGGGATGGACGCTGCCGAGGTATTCCCATAGTTTTCAATGTTGCAGACAAATTTACTAAAGTCGATTTTAAGCCGTTTTGCAGCAGCTTCCAGTATTCGTTCGTTAGCCTGATGACACACGATCAGATCAAGGTTGTCGGCATGTAAATGTTCCTTTGCAAGAAGGCTTTTCACCGTCGCTGTGATGTGGCTTACTGCAAAATCATATACCGCTCTGCCGTTCATGTGCACACGGCGGTCGGGTGCAATATAGAGCTTATCGGCTCCGGTTCCATCTGCTCCGAGTATGACAGTGCCAAGTCCGAGTCCGGAAGGTTCAAATGTATTTTCGAGCAGCGCTGCGCCTCCACCGTCGCCGAATAAAACGCAAGTGGAGCGGTCTGTCCAGTCCATGACGCGGCTCAGCACCTCCGCCCCGCATACAAGCGCAAACCGCCAATGATGCCGTTCCAGCATACCTGCCGCCGTGTCCAGTGCATAGATAAATCCGGAACATCCCGCTGTCAGATCGAAGCAGACCGCGTGTACGGCTTGCAGCTTGTTTTGGATAAGGCAGGCATTTGACGGCGAGCCTGGAAAATCGGGGGTTGCCGTGCCGCAAATAATAAGGTCAATGTTATCCGCCGTTACAGGTTCGGAAGTCTTACTGTTTTTAAGCGCACCCATACACGCCTGATACGCCAGCGATGCGCTTGTTTCATCATCTCCTGCAATTCTGCGTGCTCCGATTCCTGTGTGGCTCCGGATCCATTCATCCGATGTGCCGAGTTCCGGCGGAAAATCCGTATTTTTCATCTCTTTTAAGGGAAGCGATTTGCCTAGCCCCCGAATAACAATAGCCATAATGTATCTCCAAATAATAAATAAGAAAAACTTAGGACTGCACCGTTGCCGATTATCTTAGGGCACCTCTAAAAACTCGGTTAGATTTTTAGAGGTGCCCGTCGAGTTTTTAATAAGTCTATAAATATAAATGACTTATTAAAAACATCGCAAATTAAAATCAAGGAAAACCTCTAAAAAACTGAAGTTTTTAGAGGTTCCCCTTAATTATTTTCGGTACAGTCTATACTCAGTATATTTTTTAATTTCCGGCTGTCAACCTTCCTCTTTTGAAAATATGCGGTGTATCTCCTTCGTCCAGTGCAGTATACAATGTTTACTTTTTTTGAAAATGATATTGACGATTGCGGATAATTTAGTAGATTCTAAAGAGACGCTGATAAACAAAAAATGCGTCGGCAGGTTACAAATATGAAATATGGAAAACGTTATGCGTATACTTTGATAGCGGTTATTGCAGCCGTTACCGTGTTCTTCGGCTTTATGATTCCTAAAATCATTATGGATAATGAGCTGCGCCATTTCTTCCCGGAAAAGCATCCGTCGAATGTCAGATTTGATCAACTAACGAAGGATTTCGGTGATCAATACGCGATGGATGTGGTAGTCGAAACGGATGAAGACACGATTTTTCGTTCCGATTATATTAATGTTATCAAAAATATCACCGAAGAACTTTCGATCCTCGATAATGTGGTTAAGGTACGGTCTTTAACGAATGTCGAGTTTATTACGTCGAAAGACGGTTCCATCGTTGCGGAAAATCTTCTGCCTGAGCAGTTTTCGGGTACGGCGGCAGAAATTCAGGCGATAAAACAGAAAATCTTTGAATGGCCGCACGCTTATATCGATACGATTATTTCGGATAATTTTAAGGGTGTGCAGATTGTGATGACCTTATCGACAAAATGTACTCCTGCCGAGGTAAGCGCTCTGTACAATAATACGGTAGCGATTGTCAGGGAAAATCTCCAAACAGTGAACGGTCTTTCATATAAAATTGCCGGAGATCCGGTGCTTGCCGAACATGCAAAAATCTTTATGTATGCCGATCTCCGCAATCTGATTCCGCTTATTACCGCAGTTGTGCTGCTGTGTTTGTTTCTTTCGTTTAAAAATATCGAAGGAACGATTTTGCCGCTGCTTGCGGTGCTTATCAGTACGGTATGGACAATCGGTACGATGGCTCTTATCGGGGAACCGTTGACAATCGTATCGAGCTGTCTGCCGGTACTGCTGATTGCCGTCGGCTCTGCTTACGGCATTCATATTATCAATCATTATTACCAACACCTTGAAAAACAGCCGCTTGTAACCTCGCGCGAACAGCACAATGCGCTCGTAGCCGAAATATTGAAAGGCGTCCGCACGCCGGTTTTGCTTGCAGGAATTACAACCATTGCAGGCTTTATATCTACTGTCACCAGCCCGATAAAACCGCTCAAATCTTTTGCAACATTCAGCGCATACGGTGTCGTTATCGAACTTGCAGTAGCTTTTGCCCTTATTCCCGCGTTATTGTTTTTAAAGCCATTGTCTTTGGTGCAGAAGCAGCAGAGACGGATGAGTATGCACGCGGCAAAACAGCGGGCGAGGCTTGCGTCATTAGGTGTAAAAATGGATGGAGAAGGACTGACGCATAAGATATACCTCTTTTTTAACCGGCGCCGCGCAGGGTTTGTTGCAATGCTGCTGGCAATCATCGGGCTTTCGGTATGGGGTGTGCACAGGCTCAATATTGAATCGGCCTTTTTGGAATATTTCCCCAAAAATTCTGAAATACGGGAAGGTGTTGCGTATATCGACAGTCATTATGTCGGCTCCACGGGTTTTAGTTTGGTAATCGACGGGAAAACGAAAGGCTCTATGTGCGAACCTGAAATCTTAAAACAAATGGACGGGCTTTCAAGCTTCCTTACCGATAATCATGTCGACATTGGGACGATCCTATCGTTTTCCGATTTTATTAAGCGGCTCAATCAGGTGATGCACAAGGATGTACCGCCGGAAGCCGACGGAACGTATGCTGTGGACGGAATTGATGCCCGCGGAGATTCAGACGGCGGGACGGACGCTGCAAGCGGGATTGATAACGGCAGTGCGGATAGCTTTTTTGCCGAAGCAGGTTCCGAATCCGAGACAGGTAGTTTCTTTACGGATAACGGAGAAGATTCGGGCACCGGAAGTTTCTTTACAGACAGCGGAGAAAATACCCAAACAGCGGGCGCAGGAAGCGCAGAAGCGGTTCCTGCCGATTCTTCCGCACCGGCTGCAGTAAACGGGACGGACGTATCATCCTTTGCCGCGCAGTACCGCGGGAAAACACTGACTGCCGATGAGGTAACCGCGCTGTTTATTGCCGCTTATGCGCAGTCGGGCGGGAAAGATATTACTGTCCCTGAGTTTATTACCGCGCTGCAAAAAATGCTTAATTATAACGGAGCGGCATACGACGAAATTCCCTACGATGTGTCAAAGTATCCGGTTGCGAATCGTGAGGAATTAAAGAATTTAATTTCGCAGTATCTTCTATTATACTCCGGTTCGCTTGACGATTTGGTCGATGAACAGTTGGAACCGTCAAAGACCCGTATGCAGATTATGATGCGCGTACACGATACGGGGAAGATTAGAGCTGTTATCGACGATGCAAAGCGGTATGCGCAGCAGCATTTCCCCGAAGGGTATACGCTGGAGGCGGCGGGACTCGGTGAGCTGGAGACCGCTATGACCTCGATGATTATCGGCAGTCAGGTGTCCAGTTTACTCCTTGCTATCGTGATTGTATTCTGCATCTTATCGCTGTATTACCGTTCGCCGATTGCAGGGCTCATCGGTGCGGTTCCGCTCGGCGTTTCAATTTTGATGAATTTCGGCATTATGGGCTTAACCGGCATCAATCTTGATATGGTAACAAGCCTTGTTGCTGCCATCGCTATCGGTATCGGCATCGATTATACCGTGCACTTTATGAATAACTACCATAAGGAGCGGGTAAAAACGGATGATTTGGGTGTCGTTACGGTCAATACGTTAAAACTTTCAGGAAAAGGCATTATGGTCAACGCCGCTTCGGTCGGTTTCGGTTTTGTCGTACTGTGTTTTTCCCGATTCGTAGTTTTGCGGTTTGTCGGATTTTTAGTCGCTGTCGTTATGCTGACCAGCTCCGTCGCAGCTATGACAATTTTACCGGTGCTGCTCAACATTTTTAAACCGCGCTTTATGGCTAAATAGGAGGTGTGATAAAAAGCACTGCCTAAAATTGCGTCGGTGCTTTTTATCTCAAGTTTGCGTTGCAAACTCGATTATTATATATGTGCGCGCAATGCGCACGGCTAAAAACTTTTTCGGATGTTCAAACATCCTGCAAAAGTTTTTATAGGAGGTGTGAAGATGACACACTTAATAAGAAAGATGGTGTTGATACCGTTGTTCATTGCCGGTATCCTTGGGATACTTGCTGCCGAAGACGGCAAAAGCATCGTACAAAAGTCGCTGGATGTACCGCGACCGCGCTTTACGCACAGCGCCGTAAAAATGGAATTGATCGATTCAAACAATTCCGTTGACGAACGTATGATCGAAGAATGGGCAAAAGATCCCGGAGATAAAACCGGCGCAGCGCTGATTGTATTCCGGCAGCCTGCTTCGGTAAAGGATACGCGCTTTTTGCAAATTGTGAATAAAGACCGCGCCAACGACAAGTGGATCTATATGCCTGCGTTGCGCACTACCCGCCGTATCGCATCCTCCGACGGAGCAAAGTCCTTTATGGGTACCGACGCAAGCTATGACGATCTGGAAACGCGCAAAATCGACGAGGACACGCACGAACTCCTTGGAACGGAAACAGTCGGATCGTATACCTGCCATAAAGTTGAATCGGCGCCGGTCAACGCAAAGTCGAGCCAGTACCTCAAGCGGATTTCGTATATCGACAAGGAAACCGCCATACCGGTAAAGGTAGAAATGTATGATAAAAAAGGCGCGTTACTGAAAGTGTTGGAAATCGAAAAACTCGAAAAACAGGGAGCCTATTGGATTCCTATGCAAGGCAAAATGACAAACGTACAAACAAATCATACCACCCGCATCACCATCCTAAAACTCGAATTGGACAAACCGATCAACGATAAAATGTTTACGCAGAATTTCTTAAACACGGGGAAACTGTAAGATAATGGGTAATGGATAGTCGGCTTAATTACCCATTACCCATTGAAATTGCCGCAGGAAGCTGTTGCGGGGCGATGAATACGGAGAGGACTAATATGAAGAAAAAGTTTTTGATGTGTGTGCTGATTTCAGTTGCGCTACTGGGAGCACTGTTTGCGCAGGATTCTTTTTTTGATGATGGGGGAGCCGTAACTTCCGATTCTGCGGAAACGAATTTCAGTTCAGCTGAAACGGATACAAACGGCGCAATGAGCTCCGCTTCGATGAGTAAATCGGAGAAAATGCTGGAATGGCACGGCTTTGCCAAACTGGATGCGCGGCTTTGGGTACATCCCGATGTAAAGCGCGCTGATGCAATCCCCGTGTTCGGATTGACGGTGAGCCACAGCAACGCTAAGACGGAGTTGTCCGCCGGCCTCAAGCTGAATGCGCGCACACTCAAAGATTATCCGCTCGATATCCTCGACGAATTAACCATGCGCGTTTATTTAGGCGACTGTGTGCTATCGGCGGGAAAACTGAAACTGGTGTGGGGCAAGGGCGATATGATTCACGTGCTCGACGTATTCAATGCAAACGATCTCACTGACTTTACCATTCCTGCCTATATAGATCGAAGAATAGGCGAACCGATGGTGCATTTTGCCTATAATGCCCCGATTCCGCTGCGGCTTGAGCTTGCATGTGCCCCGTCCATGACACCCGATCGTGTTGCATTGTCTGGCCCGTGGGTGCCGCCCCAGCTGCAACAAGCAAAACAGAGCGCGCACAATTATCTATTAGGGGCTATAAACGATTCAACTTCGGGTTTTTCAACTTTTTTTAATGAAACAAAACTACAACAAACCCTTCATACTCCCGTTTCAAAGATGCTGAAAGATACTATTCCCGATTCGATTACTATTGATATGAAAGATATTATAGGGAAGCTCGATGAAAACGATTTACTTAAAGGTATCAACTCTGTTGTGGTAAAGATGCAGATAAAAAAATTGTTGGAAAATCTTGCAAAACAGAAAATCACCATACCGACTACGGAAATCATTAAAAAGTTTTTGCCTCCCAAACCGGGCGGTTATACTGAAGCGGAATTGAAAGCGGCGCTGCAAGGGGAGCCGTTTTTAACACAGGTAACAACCTTTATAGCGAAACAGATCTCCGACACAGCAAAAAAAGCGGAGACGGAATTTATTGCAAGTCTAAAAACAGCCGATGCAATTATCGGGAGTTTCCGATTTGATGAATTTGTAAAGATCGGCATGAATGCCTTTTTACCCGACATGCATAACATCAAATACGGGCAGTACGGCATACGGTTTTCCGGTTCGGCGGGCTCGGTAGATATGGCGGGACAATATTATTTCGGACACTATAAGACGCCGTCGATTGATGTAGACGCTATGATTGCCCATGCACTTGCCGGAAAAAGTCTTGCCGATTGCGTACACTACGATCCTGTACATATCTTCGGCATCGATCTGGGAACGGCAATCGCAATGTTCAATTTAAAGTCTGAATTTGCCTATTACATGACAGGTGATTTTAAAGGTACCGATCCTGCAGTACATAACAACAGCATTCAGTGGGTGATGGGATTTGACGTTGATATCCCCTTGAATAACATCAATGTTAATATCCAGAACCTCGGCGCATGGACGCTCGGCTTCAAAAAAGTGAAGGAAAATAACAAGCGCGGAAAATTCGATATGGATTGGAATACTGCAGAAAAATCAACCAACAATAAATTGATTGTCAACATTTCCGATTCGTGGCTGCATGAAAATCTCACCGATTCCGTTACCTGCATCTGGGGTATAGAACACAACGATTTTGTTGTAATGCCTAAGCTGCGCTACCGCATTAAAGATGAGCTGTATGTAGAAGGGACAGGTGCTTACATTTATGCCGCGAATAAAAAGAGTGAGTTTTCAAACTGGAAAAACAATCACTTTGTCCAAGCAAGTATGGAATATCGATTCTGAGAATCTAATGACATTCCTTTAAAAAAAATATATAGTACAATTACTTTTTTAAAGGAGTATTTTATGAAATATACCAGATCGTTTATTTTCATCATCGCTATAGGAATTTTCACAATATCGTGCGGTAATAAAGACACAAAGAATATCATAAGCATTAAAAACGCGTCAGCCGAAAAGCTTATCAATTCATTTACAAAATTTGAAGACAATTTTATGCTGCGCAGCGATATTGCTGACAACGGCTATGAACAACTGAATTTTTTCCTTATCGATTATGATATACAGGGGCCGAAAGTTGAAGAATTTATGCAATCGACAGCGCCGGTCATTGATTCGGTTATCGAAAATCAAATCGGTGTAACGAGCCGTTTTATAAACGATAAAAAAGCTAAAGCATTTAAGTTTTCTTATGCATTCAATAATATTTTACAAAATGAAGAAAAAACCGATGTTATCAATATCGTTATGGGGCAAAAAAATATTGAAGCGGCGAGTCCTTCGATATTCAATAAAGCCTTTTCCATTCCTGCACAAGACCTTGGAAAAGCGCTTGCACTTATTGCCCCTAAAGAAGTCCCTGCAAACCTCAATATCGATTTGACCTATAATACACTGAGAACATTTACTTCCATTCGACCGGATAAGGCATCGCAAAAGCGTTATGACAAAGCTCAGCGTATTCTCTATAAGAATGCGGTTATCGCACGGAATGGCGATACATATTCTATCGTATTCAATAATGATAATATCGTTAAATTCATCCCGGCTCTGATACATGCGGTAAAAAACGATAACAGGATAAAAGTTCTCTGGAATTTTTATGAAAAACTCTTGGAAAAAGAATTTAAAGAGATCGAAGAAAAATTTAATACTGAAATAAAAGATAACATAAAAGACTGTACCTTTACGGAAGAATTGGTTGTTAAAGATAATCTAGTCATGAAGGATATATGCACGGTCAGTATCAAAGGTAAAGAAATCGCACATATTGAGACCGGTATTAAAAATTATGAAAACCCGATTGACGGTATGACGTACACACTCAATATTGCCGATCCTAAACTTATCGATAAAGATACAAAAGCTGCCATAATATCTTTCGTATTTGCTACCAAAGGTACTATCACCGACACGACAGCCGACATCGATTATTCGGCATCTATGTCCTTTACAAACGATACTGATGATTCATCCCTTTCCGACCTCGATATGCATTGCTACTTTTATGCCGACACAACGAAGCAAGACGATAACTTTGAAGTAGGAATGGATGTAACCGCATACAACGGTCTTGATGGTAAGGATAAGGGTACAAAACAGGTTCTTATGAATATCGCAATGCAGGCCTTAGGAACCGTTGTAAAAGCACCGGATATCATTATTTATAAAGTCGACACCATCGATATGGACTTGAAGGCACCGGACACGGAGCAGTATGCCGTGCAACTTGAAACCGACGCATCGGTTATATACAGTAAAAATATCCTCGAAGATATTGTGATGCCTAACGATACGGTCAAAGTGCTTGAAACAAAGGTTAATGAGTGGCAAGCCATTAAAGAAGAAATAACCGCAAATCTCAACGCCCTGTCAACTCTAATAAATTTCTAAAACAAAACACAAATTATCCCCCATGCTCATAAGGGATGTTCCGAAAGTAACCGACTTTTGGGATATCCCCTCGCTGCCGAAAGCGTACAAGGTATGTTTTCGACAATGCGGCACAGATGTTTGCATATTTACAAAAGCCGTTATTAAATGCAAGAGATTCGGTATTTATTAATGTGCTTCCGATGAACTGTCAGCAGCAGTTCCTTCGGAAGATTGAAGCATTGCTTCGGTATTTTCCGCAGTGTCCGTTTCATTAGAATCGGAAGAGGCGTCTTTTTCTTTCCACCATTCCGTGGCGGTTTCCGCTTGCTGCATTTGCGCATCTTTCTGCAACCCGGAATCGCCCGGACTTTTGTTCAACCATGCAAGGAAAAACGTAACAACAAAAAAGAGCGTTATCAATGTATAGGTTGCTCGTGTCAGTATATTACCGGAACGCGAGCCGAATGCGGAATTCGATCCGCCTGAGAAAAGACCGCCTAAGCTGTCGCCTTCTTCATTCTGTAATAACACCAGACCGACAATCAAAAACGCAACTATAAAAAACACCAATAATGCAATACTTACACCGCTCATAGATACTCCGGAAACTAAAGCCAATTAAAATTATTGTGCAAGTATATAGAAAATAAAAAGCTTATACAAGCGAACGCCTCTAAAAACTGAAGTTTTTAGAGGCGTTCCTCTTATTGCAGGAGCATAAAAAAGCCGGATAACCACTCCCGCACAAAACGGTAGGGGTATCCGGCTGTGTTAGCCGGTACTGTCCCGAAAAATGTCTACGTTCAAGTAAAGGGCAGCACCGCTTTTTTTATAAGGATTACAGCACTTCTTAGTTTTACTGTATCGGGACAAGTACAAATCTCTTCTTTAACTGTTCTGCTAAAGCTTCTTTTGCCTTATCAGTGTTCTCAATTTTTTTAACGTCGGCTGTTTCCTGTGTATCTATAAGTTTAGCTTTTTCCTTAAGAGCAGTATTGCCGTTTGTTTCTGCAACCTTGTTCTTTATCGTTTCAGCGCTAACATTTCCTATGGTTGCTGCATTTTGAAGGTTGGTTATAAGGCCATTATACTCCTGCCACATACCAGCAGTCGGGGAAAAATTAGCCCCTGCACTGGTGCAGCCGAATGCTAGAAGCGCAGCGGCGAGCACCAGCAGTGTAAAAAAGACTTTTGTGTGTTTCATATTAATTAACACTCCTTATTAAAAATATTAGAGAGCCGTGAACCGAATCAATATACCGAAACCGTTCAGCCGCCACTCTTTTTTTATTATACCCCTCTTTTTTTTAAAGTCAAGTGTTTTTTATAAAATTTTTGAAAGCTCTTAACTAATTGATAATGCGGAATCCCTGAGGGAGATTCCGCCGCCCCTTATCATTGAGGGGCTTTTTTGCTATAGTTTTGGACATGCCTCAAGATTTTGTTCATTTACACGTGCACTCCGACTATTCGCTGTTGGACGGCGCTTCTTCCATAAAACAACTGGTAACAACCGCTAAAAACCTCGGACAAACAGCCCTTGCATTGACCGACCACGGTAATATGTTTGCTGCCTTGCGCTTTTTCCGTGAATGTAAGGCGCAGGGAATAAAGCCGGTTATCGGCTGCGAAGTATATGTTGCGAACGGCAGCCGGTTCGGGAAGCCGGAGAATACCAATACCGGTGTCCGCAAATACTTTCATCTTATCCTGCTTGCCGAAACTGAAACCGGCTATCGGAATTTGATGGTGCTGTGCTCCAAAGGCTACACTGAGGGCATGTACTATAAACCGCGTATTGACGAGGAGCTGCTGACACAGTATTCGGAAGGACTTATCTGCCTTTCGGCCTGTCTTGCGGGAGAATTGCCGTCGCTGCTGTTGCAGGGTAAAAAGGCTGAGGCCGAAGCGCATGTCAGACGTTACCGCAGCATATTCGGCATCGACAATTACTTTATCGAGCTGCAAAAGCATG
>CAUPUT010000006.1:0-21052 GCA_963514615.1 uncultured Treponema sp. | reverse complement strand
TTCGCCCTCGCATGCGCCGCAATTAACGCAAGCATCGGAGATCTTATAAGCCATAGTCGTACTCCTTGATATGTGTGATGCCCCTATCATAATCGGAACAGTCAAAAAATGCAAGTATACGCAAGGCTAGGGCTGGGCAAATGCATCAGGCGTTTTTTTAGTTCCCCGGTAATGCTTCTCCGATTTATATCTATTTGCCTGATACGTTTACCCTGTTTTAGTTACCGGCGAAGAGTATTTTTTTCCAGCGGGTGAGCATTTGCAGGGCTTGAAGCGGGGTTGTTTCGTCGGTATCGATAGAAAGGATTTCATTGATAATCAGCTCTTCATCGCTAAAAAGAGTATTTTCAGGATGCGTTTTTTTCTTTTCCGGCACGGTAAAATCGGTGGAAGCAGCATCAGCCGGAATATGCGCTTTAAGCAGCTCCGTTGCCCGCTGTATGACTGTTTCCGGCAGTCCTGCCAATTCCGCGACGTGCACACCGTACGAGTGGGCTGCAATACCTTCAATAACCTTTTTTAGAAATACGATTTTTCCTTCGCTTTCCAGCACATCCAAACACAGTTTTTGCAGCCTCGGATGGATGAGCTGCGCCAGCTCATGATAATGGGTCGCAAAGAGGGTTTTTGCACTGATAGTGTGCAAGAGATATTCGCTTACCGCCCGTGCAATTGAAAGTCCGTCTCCCGTCGAAGTTCCTCGGCCGATTTCGTCCATAATGACAAGGCTATTGACGGAGGCATTCCGCAGGATGTATGCAGTTTCGGTCATTTCGACAAGAAAGGTAGATTCCCCGCGAGCAAGGTTATCGCTGGCGCCGACGCGGCAAAAAATACAGTCGACAGGGGTAAGCAGCGCTTTTTCCGCCGGCACAAAAGAACCTACCTGCGCGAGCAGCGTAATGAGGGCGGTTTGCCGTAAAAAGGTACTTTTACCCGCCATATTAGGGCCGGTGATGAGCGCAAATGAAGGTATATCCGCCTCGGCGGCGGAAGAAAGTCGTATGCTGTTCGGTACGAATTCGCCGGTCGGCAGATGGTATTCTACTACGGGGTGTCGGCCTTCACGGATATCCAAAAGGCCGTCGGCGGAAAACTCAGGCTTTACCCATGCATGAAGCGCCGCCGAATACGCAAATGATTGCAATACATCCAATTCCGCGATTTCCTTTGCAAGGAGATGCAAAAGCTCAATCCTATTGTACACTTCCGTATGCACCGCAAAGAAAAGTTCTTTTTCGCACGCAATAATATTTTCGCTGACGTCATTCAGCTTTGTTTCGAGTTTGCTTAATGCTTCCGTCGTAAAGCGGTCGGATGAGGCAAGCGAACGCCGTCTGATAAAATGCTCGGGGATTTCCGCTGTTTTAAGGCTGCCGTGGGTAACTTCAAGGAAATAACCGTTTAACCGGTTGTACTTAATTTTTAAATTTTTAATGCCCGATTTTTTACGCTCTTTTTCCAAATAATTTTCCAAAAGCTTATTGGCGTTATCCCGCATATCGCGCAGCTCGTCCAGTTTTTCCGACCACCCCGGCTTAATCAATCCACCTTCGGCAAAAACAATCGGGCAATCCTCGGCGATACTGTTATCCAAAAGCGTATAGAGCCGTTCCATGTCATCGTTCAATGCTTGCGGCAGCCGCAAAAAAAAGAGATTGTCGGTTTTGCTGAACCGTGCAAGTTCGATACAAGCCTTCAAGCTCTGCTTAATTCCTAAAAGATCTTTTCCGTGGGCACGTTGCATGGCAACTCTGCCGGTAAGCCGGTGAATATCCAATATTGAAGAAAGCGTGTCCCGAACAGCCGCCAACGCCTTTTCATTACGGAAAAGCACTGCGGTTTTATCCAGCCGTGCGTTTATTTCTTCAGCAGTGCGAAGCGGATGGTAGAGCCATTGGCGCAACAAGCGCGTTCCCATCGCTGTTTTCGTATAATTGACAGTTTCAAACAGCGTAAACGCCTCGGTACGGTCATGCAGGTTTTGCAGCAGTTCAAGATTTTTACGAGTGGCATCATCCATCATCACAAAATCGGAGTCGCGGTATATCTTAATACCCGTAATATGAGGCAATGCGGCTCCCGTAGTTTGATCCAAATACTGCAACAGCAATCCTGCCGGCGGCAATTCGGGGGAAGCGGCGGTTAATGCAAACGATTTAAGGGTTTCGGTGCCAAAACAAGCACAGAGCCTCTTTTCGGCGGAAGCGGCGGAAAAATACCAGTCGGGATAGAGATTTTGCAGCATCTGCGGATATTCTTCGCACAAGGCCTTTAAGACAGGCACCGAATCGGCAAGCGATATTTGAATAAGGATTTCCCGCGGCTGTATACGGCCAAGCTCTTTTTTAAATTGCTCGGCAAAATCCGATCGAGGAAAAGAAGTTGCAAAAAACTCTCCCGTACTGACGTCAAGGTAGGCAAAACCGATAAACAAATCCGTAACGGTTCCGCAGGTAATCTCTTTCGGCGTACAGTAGACTGCCGCAAGGTAATTGTTTTGCCCTTGCTCAAGGAAATCTTCCCCCGTAGCGGTACCGGGAGTAATCACTTCTACAATTTTTCGTTCGGTCAGTTCGCCGGGAACAACATCCGAAACCTGCTCGCAAATCGCAATTTTTTTCCCGGCACGCAGCAGTCGTGCAATATAAATACGTGAAGCGTGGTAGGGAATACCGCACATAGGGCTTCCCGTCCGTTGTGTCAGCGTCAGATTTAGCAGCTTACTCACCTCGATCGCATCATCATTGAACATCTCATAAAAATCGCCTAAGCGAAAAAAGAGCACAGCATCCTTATACTGTGCCTTTATCGAGAGATATTGCTGCATCATCGGGGTGATAGACGCCGTTTTTGCCATATTAGTTGGAGCTGAGTTCTCGGATAACGGTTTCCGTAATATCGACGGTTGGGCTATACCAAATGATAGCTTCACCTTGCTGTAAATTCAGGACCATTGTATACCCCTGACTCTCCGCGATTTTTTTAATTGCAGCATAGAGACGAGCATAAAATACATCGTCGCTCACAAGACTTTTTCGCAGCATGGCCAATTCATCGTTACATGCCTTGGAATACTCAAGCAAAAAGCTTGTCTTTGCGTCAATTTCCGCTTGATATTTTTGCACGGCGTCGGTTTTTCCGATTGCCTCCGCATCCACTTTCCGCTGGCGAAGCGCGATAATTTCATCGGACATCCGCTGCGTTTCGGCCTGATATTTTGTCTGTTTTGCCTGATAGTCGCGAACGGAACGGGAATCCCTCAAAAAGGTAGCATAAATGCGAGAAGTATCGACAACTGCAAAGCGAGTTATCTGCTGAGCCGATGCAGCAACGGCGCCTGCTAAAAGGCAAATCAATATAAAAGTATATTTTTTCATCCATTTCTCTCCTGTCTATAAATTAGGTACGTTAAACGACAATACAAATCGCCAGTCGGCCTTTTTACCGTTTCCCCACACCAATTTTCCATTCTCTGCTTTAAAGGTATTGGCAAACATCAAGCGTAACGGGAATTGAGGAATAACAAAACGTAATCCCGGGCCGAAGCTGAAATAGTAATCGTCGATCTTGAAAGTCTTTAAATCAGCCATATCTTTTTTGACGGCAGCCGCATCGGCGAAAAAGTCAAAAGAAAGGATACCGTGCGCTAACGGCCATCGGAACTCTATCCAGTGATTAAGCAGCACATTTCCTTTCCCTGCAGAACCGAGTGACATCCATCCGCGGCCGGTAAACATCCCATCAATCGCAAGCCTGCTGGTATCACTAATACGGCTGTTCGGCATCGGCAGCTGAAACGAGAAGCCGGTATAGAAAGCCAACACAAATTTTAAGTTCCAAATTCCCGAAACAGGATAGTTAAGCAGCGTAAAATACGCTTCCGATTTTGTTTCAAAACGGACAAAATACTCGTCTTCCACTTTAGGGATAATACCGAAAAAAGAAACCTGTTGACTCAAGAACCAACCTTTTGACGGGTCATAGGTAATATCACGTCCGTCAAATGAAACACGCGTCCAGAATGAGTTACTGAGCCGCCAGTACGCCTGCTGCTGCCGTACCGTCGGATCCGACGCACGATACAGCGAAGTATCATAGAAATTTTTTACCAACGAAAAATTAACCCCGCCGCGCAGTGTAATTGTGCAGTAATTAGGAAACCATCGATAGCCGGTATGCACACCGAATGTCGTTTCAAACCGATGATAACGCATTCGGTAGGCATTTGCCAAATCTTGATTTTTTTCAAATTCTTCCTTGCTTTCGAACGGGCCGTAAGGGAATACCATATCCTGATAATCAAACAACGATTTATGCGTAAGCGACAGATCAAATCCAAGCGTCACAGGATAACCGAGGAACCAGTTTTCGGCATATCCGAGTTGGACTGTCTGTTTATCGGTTGCAGCCGTTGCACTAACCGACAATTCGTTCCCGCGTCCCGCAAGATTCCGTTCCTGCCACTGTACAAACAGCGAAAGCGGGAAACTGTCCGCATCGGAAACACCCGAAAACGTAACACCGAATTGAATACTGGCCGTCGACTGTTCTTCGACATTTAGAATGACATCGATCAGGTCTTGCTCGGAGCCGGGCTGTACATCCGGCACGACAGTCGAAAAATAACGGAGATTAAATAAGTTGCGCAAACTGTTGGTAAACTTGGACTTTGAAAATACATCACCCGGTTCGAATAAAAGCTCACGGCGTATAACGTAATCTTTTGTCCGCTTATTACCGCGAATAATGATATTTTCGATATGACTTCTGCGCCGCTCAACAATAGTGATCGCAAATGACACTTTTTTTGTTGCCGAATCGCGTTGCATTGATTTTGCAATATAATTTGAAGTATAGCCGTTTTCAAAATACATATCGGCAATTGCTTGGAAGCCCTGCTCAAACTTTGTCATATTCAAAATAGCGCCCGGCGTCAGTCGTATTTTTGCACTCAAATCTTCGGTAGAAAAAATCTTATTTCCTTCAAAAGAGATTCCGTTGTAAGTATATTGTTCACCTTCCATAATAACATACGTCAGCTTTACTATATTTTTTTGCGGATCGGATTCCGAGTCCGTATCCCGAACAATATTTTCAACATGAGCGTCGATGTAACCGCGTTCTCCGTAAAATCGCTGAATGGCCGCCTTATCTTCTTCAAGTGCACTTTCTTTAAAAATCCCTTTTACAAGGAATTTTGCCGGTTTGGTAACGAGGACTCCTTTTAAAGCCTTTTCGCCCACAGCGATATTGCCTTGGAAAGAAACCTCCGAAACAATCGTTTGCTTCCCTTCCGTAATGGTAAATTCAAGGTTAACACCTCCTTGCGGGCTATCGGAGACGCTTGAAGTTACAATGGCCGATGCATAACCTTTTTCTATATAGTAGTTTTTAATGGTTTGTTCGTCGGTATTCTTTTTTATTTCATTATAAACATCACCTTTTTTCAATACTATTTTCGATAAAAGATCGCCACGCGAAAGGTGATGGTTTCCGGTTATTTTTATCAGCGTTATGACGGGTTTTTCCGTTACCTCAAATTCGAGCCTTACATATTGATAATCGCTGTCTGCAGGAACGGCCTTCGGCACAATATTGGAAAAATAATCGAGTGCATATAATTTTTGCAGAATTTCCGAATACGTTGCATCGGAAAAAGGCTTGCCTTTAAACGAATCAAAAATACCGTTCATTTCGGTTTTTGATACGCTGTTTAACCCCTGAAAAACGATACTTGCTATCGGTTTATTTTCATACCAATTATCGGGAGCTTGTGCCCATAAAAAGCAGACGGATAACATGAACACCATTACGGCTATCATTTTTTTTAACATTAAAAACTCCTCTATCGCATTTACAGTAATTATATGATTGGAATAGCACTACCACGCGGCATTTCTTCCAAACTACGGGATAATACTATCCTTTAGGGTATTGAGTTTAATATGAGTATTTCCATGAAAAAGTCAATGCCGCATCTCCTACAAATAAAGTATCCGGTTTTGTAGGGGCGACCGACCAACGAAGCAAAAAGAAGGGAGTTGCCATCTCCAAACCGATTTCAGGCTGAAATAAAAGATCATTATAAACAGGACGCTGCGAGCCGCCGTTTTTAACTGATTTTGAATCATAGTGACTTAAATGCAGCAGCGCATCCGCATAAATAGCTGAACCGAAATATTTCCCTATATAAACACTTGTATTATCAAGATAGTTACTCATTGTTAAAGCAGTATTCTGGTTTTTACTGAATAGGTTGCCGAAAATAGCATTTTGCAGCAACAGCGTACGGAAAGAAAAAGCGTCCAACCCTAAAAAATCTCTCACTCTATTTTCCGTCTTTTTTAAAAAACCTACCTGTGCCAGAATATCGGAACTGGTAACCAGCAAATTCTGCCATACATTATCCTTTCCCGTATCACCGATGGCCACTTGTCCCAATAACTGCATAATCTCATTGGTAGAACGAGGCGGATCCGAATTGAGTGTCGGATTAAAACTGAACAACGGCTGATCCTTTGCCGTCAAAATAAGCCGCAACGGTTCACCTGAGCTGGTATCGCGGTCGCGGATTTCCGCTCTTAATGTTACTAACGGTTCTATTTCCTTTGTAATGTCGGCAAAAGTGATACTTCCTTCACGAATATAGAAGTTACGTTTAATATAGAATACCTCACCGCCTCGCATCTTTACATCACCGGCTATCGTAAAATTACCGGTTCCGGCATCGACAACGAGCGAGAGCGGTGTTTCGGTAGGAACAAGCGCACGTAAGATAGGGAAATCCGCAGTCGGCCAGCGGAATTCCGCCTTATGTCCCAACTGTAAATCGAGCTTCATATCAAATGCTATATTGGCGATTTTAGAATATTTTGCACTGAATTTATCCAGATCGTTAAACTTAACCACGAAATATCCCGAATCAAATAGTGCAGAACCGTACACACCGACAAGCGTAGGTGTTACCTTGATTTCAACGGTACAGCCGGCAAAACCGTTCGCTTGAAATAAGGGATTATCGGTTTTAAATACGCCCTTTTTGGTACCGAGTGTTCCGCACTGAACGGAAATATCATTCGGTATCCAGCCCGAAAACTCTGCAGTGCACCGCGCCCAAATATCAGTAGACGGCCCCTTCAGTACGGTGTACGGGATCTCCAGTCCCGTACCGTCCGCAATAATATCAAGCGTAACGGGGCCATATATTTCCGGGGCATAATTAGGAGAATTAACGGTTATATTCCGGCCGACCAGCTTTCCGTTAAATTCGGGCTCCAGCGGTTTACCGTTGATATCCAAATCTCCGATCAGGGTTCCGCCGTAAAAGAGCACATAATTCAAGCCGGTTATATCCCATATCCTTTTTACATCAGCACGAATATCGGAAACGTGCAGATTTAAAGCATCTTTCTTTACCGTACCGTCCAAATTCAGCTTAAGCGGCAACGATTCCGCCAACTGCAGCGAAACTACGCCGTCGTCTAAGATAAATCCGGTTATATCGTCATTCTTTCCGGCATAAAACGCCGTAACCCCCGTGTCTCGGATAACGGAAAACGGTACGGCGTCTTTTCCGCTCGAATCGCCAAACTGCCAATTACTCAAAGAGGTCGTAATCGTAAAACGTTCCGTTATGCTTTTAAGTCGGGAAAACAGCGTACGCTTACTCTTTTCATCAGGCTGCACACCGGTATAAGCGGTGCTGATATGAGCCTCCATCCGTTTTTTTGCGGCTTCTCCGGCATAATCGGCATCAAGCCGTCCCGTCATCTCTGCTAATGAAAACACCCCTGCTACGTCGGACGCTTTGTGCGTCCCCCACTCCAGTTGCGCAATATTCAATTCCGCTTTTTCATTTTCTATCGTAAGAGAACCGGAAGTATTTAAATCTTGCCCCCGTACGAACATCGAAAGCTGCGGCACATCAAACCGGAATGAAAAAAAATCAGGGGAGATTGAAAAGACAGCATCGGCCGACACAATGTGTGTCTTTCCCTGCGTGTATAAAAAGCGCGCCAGTGAAATATTATCGAGCTTAAGCGATCCGTCGGCATGGATACTTTGGCCGGAAAGGTTAAACGCTGCCGCAAGATCAAGCTGTTCCGTATTGTCGGGAGAAACAAGTTTCATCTCAACACTATAATCCGTTTCGCCGTCATCATCGGTTGCAGGCGCCGTTATTGTCAGCATACCGGTGAGCGCTTCCTCATTACCGAACTTTACTTCAGACAAAAACAATCCCAATGGATCCGCTTTTCCGCGAAAATCAAGTCCTACCGTTGTCCGGCCTAATGATGCGGGTGTCGCATAGCTGACATATCCGTTTTCAATTGTATAGAGCCAATCCTTGCGATTACGGTATTGAAACTCCGAATCGAGGGTTAGAAAGAACGGCAGAAAAGGCAGCGGTATCTCATCGGTTTTAATCGTTCCTTGAAATCCCGTATCTTTTTCATAAAGCGCAGTAATTGCAAGGCCGTAGTCTCCGTAAATATTGAAGACATTCTGAGAAAAAACACCTTGTATCTGATACCCGATCGAATTAATAACTAAAGCACCGGTAAAGATGATGTCGTTTAAACGCTCGAAATCGGCATTAATATTACCGCGGACGGACATCTTTCTATAGGAAAACTCGATATCGGTTACCGAAAAAGATGCTTGATTTCCCTTTACCGATAACAGTGCATAAAAGTCATCCACCGTATTTGAAGCTAAAACGAACCTGATACAGTTATAAGAGAAACTGCGCAAATCACTCGAAATATAAAACTCGGTCGTACATTGAAGCGATTCAACTGCTGCCGACGGTATATTCGCTTCGGGAACCGCCGCTTGAATAAAGCTGCAGACTGTACCGATACTGACAGCATCAAATGCTCCATGCAGCTCTAAAAAATGAGACGAATTGAAAGCATTGCCTCTTTCGTTATAAATATAGGAGCCGTCAAAACTGTACCGTCCGTACTCGTCTTCTGCAGAGAATGCATAATCAATCTTTTGAACGGAAGGGCTCAAAGTTACATTGATATTACGAAGGACTCCCTCACCGGCGGTAAACAGTGGTATGCGGCAGAAGAAAGAATTTCCTTTTTTAGAAAATTGAAAATCGGCAGCTACTAAAGCGCCGGACGGAAGTTTAAACCGTTTTACGGCAACCCTGCCGGTAGGAAGCCTTGTATCGAAATCAAAAGCAAATTTTGAAAAAACATCCACATCTTTTCCCGACAACGAAAGCTGTGAAACGTCAATTCCGGTATCGGTTCCCTCCGCCACAAGGCGCAGCTGAGAAGCTGCAAGCCGATATGAAGAAAAAGTCAGCGGCGGCAAGGAAAAGCTTATATTAGTATCCCATCGAAGATGCTGTCCCGAAAGCATGAACTGAAAATCGCCGGACATTGTTAATGAAGTAAATTGTGCCATGCTTTTGGGAGCGTCATATAGCGTTACAGACTGCAACGGCGCAAAGTTTTCGCAGCTGAATCTTCCGTTTATATCGTTTGTTTCAACATTCCAACTTGCAGTAACATCGATGGGCTGAAAATCTTGCATAGTATTAAATGTAAAAATTTTATCACGATAATCCGCAAATAATTTGAGTCGGGATATACCAAATCGATCGGTAGAAATATGAGAAAAATCGGCAACTGCCGAACCGGCGGTTAAATCCTTATTGAATTTTCCTTCTACGGTAAAAGCGGTTTCAGCTTGACCGATGGTCGTATAAGCGGCATTTCGATAGGAAGCGGTGCTGGAAAAACTCAGGGTTAAAGCATCGGTATCGATATTGAAATATCCTTCCGTTATTCTTGCATCTATATCATGTACGGCATTCTTAAACCTTAGCCGGACATTTTTAATATGTACGTCCAGCAGTTGAGAAGAAAAAAATGAAAGCTTTTGTTCGGTACTGATAGATGGCACTGTAGAGCTTGAGCCTTGCAGTATTGTGCTGAATTTTTCGGCAAGGGTTTTATTTTCTACAAGATCTATATCGATAAATCCGTTTGCAATATTCACAGAATCTATAAGTTCCGCCGTATTGCCGAATAGAAGCGCCCAAAAACGGTATTGAACGGAAAAATCTTCAAAGGAAGCAATTTCCACACTGTGTTCAGCGTCATAAACTTTTACATTCCGCAATGAAATCGACCGCAGAATTGAAGGAGAGAGCGATTCATACGACAGGCGTACATTATATGTTTGCTCCAGTTCCGTCAAAAGTACCGAACGTACTGCCGTCAACTTTTTTTCCAGCGTTTGCATCAGAGGGCGAAGCGCCGCAAAAGAGAGGATAAGTATACATAAAAATAACAAAAACTCTACTTTAGTTCGCGCGGCAGGTTTCATTAGGGGGCTATTATATCAAAAAAGAAATTGTTATGATAGATAAGGGCGTTGGGTAAACGCATCAGACTTCTTTAAATTTCCCCGCAAAATCAGGATGTCGTTCAAGCAGAGTTGAACCTCTTCGCGGTTCAAATGCTTGCCCAACATCCTGATTTTGCGATTTATATTTACTCATCTGATGCATTTACCCATCTGCTGGAAAAAATGTGCGAAATTTTATCTAAAATTTCGCACAGAAAGGAAAAACTTTAGATGATTTTGAAAAATTTTGTTGTGTTTGAGGGGCTTGACGGGACGGGGACGACGAGTCAAATACGGTTGTTACGGGAAGCGTTTGCAGCCCGCGGACGACAAGATACCGTGTATTTTACCTGTGAACCCACCGAAGGTTCCATCGGAAAGTTAATCCGCGAAGCGCTCTCCGGCGCTGTATGCTTGGATGCTCAAACGATTGCCTACCTTTTCGGAGCGGATCGCTGCGAACATATATACGGGAAAGAAGGTATTTTAGCGCAGCTCAAAGCGAGGAAGGCGGTTTTTTCCGACCGGTATCTTTTTTCCAGCCTTGCCTATCAAGGTTTGGCTGCCGGAAAAGAGCTGGCACGGGCAATCAATGCGCCGTTTCCGCTCCCCGAATACCTTTTTTTCTTTGACCTGCCGGCAAAAACTGCGATGGAACGGATCGAAAAACGCAATATCCCGCGTGAAATATACGAAAAAGAGACGTTTCAGCAAAAAGTTGCAGCAGAATATCAGTCGATTTTTCAATATTATACGGAAACGGAACCGGATATGCGGATTATCCGTATCGACGCCGCACGAACCATAACGGAAATTCACGAAAAGATATGGAGTAATGTCTGCAATCTGCCGATAGTATGAAAGATGAAAAGGCATTTTTGCTTACCCGCAGTATTACTTTTTTTCTCGTTCGTCCAAACGGCGATACTGCCTGCATACTTTGTAACGTATAAAGAGCAGTATTATAAGCTCTATCATATTCATTATCAGCAGTATCCCGATGATACGCTTGAGAATATCTATTGGCTTGAAAAGGCAATCAATGCGGATTTCTGTAATCCCCTGTATGCGTTGGGTAAAATAAACGACAGAACGGATTGGGAAAAATACCGCTACCTGTTTATGATGCACTTAAACCTCAAAATGGTGGAACAGCACCTGAGGCTCGGTATGAAATACGATAAGCAGGTCGCGTATTTTTATAATGCGCCGTGGAAAGAGCAAAACATCGAAAGCTTAAAAATGGCCGAAGATTGTTATAATACTGCCTTGTTTTATTGGAAAGAAGCAACGCTTTGGGCTGAAAAGGCAAATGTGCGGAAATTTCAGTTTCTTTTCTTAACCGACCTACAGTATTGGGAAGATGAACGGGAACGAATAGCGCAAAAAAAGCTCAATTACGAACGTACAATAACACGGGAATTGGAACGGCTCGCCAAAGTCCGCGCCGAATTCATGCAGATGGAAGAATCATACTGATATCCATGGCAAATGCATCAGACTCCTGTTTAAATCTCCCCGCAAAATCAGGAGACCGTTCAAGCAGAGTTGAACCACTTCGCGGTTCAAATGCTTGCCCAATCTCCTGATTTTGCGATTTATATTTATTCGCCTGATGTGTTTGCCTGTCTACAGGAAAAAGTGTGCGAAGTTTTAAATAAAACTTCGCACAGAAGGAAGGCAAACGCCTAAAATATTTCTGTTACGGTTTCCCTGAATGCGAATGCTGGACAGGTGGGGCGTTAATTGATATACTAAATTATTAGTATTATATAAAGAAGAAAGAGGGTTAAGAAAGTGTCTCGAACACGAGGGTATAAGAAAACCGAAAACAACATCGTACGATATATATCGAAACAGATAAAGAAAGCTGCCGAAGCGGTTCTGCATTTTTTTAAGAGCGTCATCGCGGGCGGTAGGAAAAAACTGACCATTATGATCGTTCCGCACTCACAGAAGAAAGTGTTGAATTTTCAGACGAGTATTTTCAGTTTGCTTTTTACATTGATTGCAGTTATCGGTTTTTTTTCATCATTCTTCTGGTTTGCACACAAAACGGCCGTGTCTGTACAAGATCTTTCCGCTACCAAAGAGGAAGCCCGTAAAGCGCAGGCAAGTCTGGACGTATTACGGGATGAAACAAATGAACTTTTAAAAACGGCGCGCAATTTTCAAACAGCGCTTACTTCAACATTTTCTTCACTCGGTTTAAAGACTGCTGTTCCTGTGGGGCAGGCCGCAAACGGAGACTTATCCTTCTTATTCAATATGCATGAGGTTGCGGAAGGTTCGCTGAAAGAAGCTGCAGAGCTACAGCAACTGACCTCGTACCTTAACGATGCCGTTTTACCGGTACAGGAAATGGGAAAACTCCTTAATATGCAGACTACCCTCTTTTCCGATATCCCGAGCTTGTGGCCGATTAAAGGCGGCATTGGGCATATTTCGATGGCATTCGGCCAAAACCGGCACCCCTTTACCGGTCAATGGTATATTCATAAAGGTATCGACCTTTCTACCTACCGTTCGGGAGATCCTATCGTGGCGACAGCCGACGGACAGGTTGTTACCGTAGAATTCGATCCCGGTTGGGGAAATTATATCATCATCAAACATAAGCACGGTTTCTACACCCGTTACGCACACATGCAGTCTTACCGCGTTACCAGAGGCGAGTATGTACAGCAGGGACAAACGATCGGGTATATCGGAACAACCGGCGTTTCAACGGGACCTCATTTACATTATGAAGTACATATCGGTTCCGATGTCGTAGATCCGATTAAATATCTCAATATAAAAGCCTCCAACACAAAACAATAACTATGGCAAAAAAAAACTTTATCGATGATATTTCGGTCAATACTATTGTAGGACCGGGAGCACTGATATCGGGAAATATAACGGTTTCAGGCTTTTTACGGATAGATGGTGATATAGACGGCAATATACAAACCCAAGGACGCGTCATCATCGGAGAAGAAGCACGAATACGCGGTAATATCCGTGCGGCTTCGGTGAGTGTCGGAGGAATTGTGCAGGGGGATATTATTGCGCCGGATTACGTTATCATTCTTTCATCGGGAATGGTGATAGGATCGGTTCTGACAAAAAAACTGCGGGTCGACGATGATGTTATTCTGCACGGATTTTGCTCTGCAACCGGCGAGCAAACCGGCTTTGAGGAAGCGGAAAAAAAGTATCTTAACCGGCAGGCTCTGCATTCATCCACTTTTTCTTATTCAAAATAAAGGAGAAAGATGGGAAACCAGATAGAGAGTTCGAGCTATGCAGCGGGGATAACCGTTCAGCCGTCTCTGCAAACAAAGACGGCGCAATCCGAAAAAGACAAAAAAAAACTAAATAAATTTAAAGAGATGCTGCGAAGCGTCTTACCTCAAACACAACCGGAAAACGAAGCCGATATACTCGAACAACTGAGTACATTACCGCAAGAGGAAGCAATCGCATTACTCCAAGATGATGTCCGATCCGCCGGTGATACGTTGCGGACTCATCAAAATCCCCAAACAATTGTACGATATAAGCAGGCGGTTAAAAACTTTATCGGCTATGTCGCACGCGAAGCATATACGGTTACAACACGGACTCATTTACGGCGCGATAAAACCAACCACTTACGTCCGCGCTCTTTTACCCAAATTGTTATTATCAACGAAAAACTCGACAAGTTTGCCGGTGAGCTGCTCTGCGATCAAAAAAGTCAACTTTTTATTTTAGAGCGGCTTGAAGAAATATACGGCTTGATTATAGATTTGATTACCTAACGGAGGTGTACAAAATGGATATTGAATTTGAAGAAACATATACCGAATATGAAGAAATAGATGATTTAAGCGCTTTGGAAGATACCGATGATATGCCACAGGTTGAAGAACCTATGCAAGAGGGGGCTTTTCCTCAACCGCTCTATCAGTTAAAGCTTGAATATTCGCAAGAAACTTTTTATGCAACAACGACGGAATTAAACCTGCAAAGCGGAGACTATGTTATTACCCCCACACGCTACGGAGATGATATAGCTCATGTAATGGGTCTGGTACAGCATCCCATCAGAGTAGCGATTAAGGATATCGTAACGGTTACAAGAAAGGCAACGGATGAGGATTTTCAGCAAATAAAAGAAAATCTGAAAAAAGAAAAAGAAGCAAGCGCCCTCTTTAAAGAGAAAGTGTCGGTTCATAAACTCGATATGAAGCTGGTTGACTGCCACTATTTGCTGAAAGATCCTAAGGTGATTTTCTTTTTTACCGCGGATACCCGTATCGACTTCCGTAAATTGGTTAAAGACTTGGTTGCTATTTTGCGTCTCCGTATCGAGCTGCGGCAAATCGGTGTCCGCGACGAATCGAGAATAGCAGGCGGTATCGGCTGCTGCGGCAGGCCGTTTTGCTGCCATGCCGTAACCGACAAGCTGCGGCCGGTATCCATCAAGATGGCAAAAGAGCAAAATCTTTCGTTAAATTCGCTTAAAATATCGGGACAATGCGGACGTCTGCTTTGCTGCCTAGCGTATGAGTATGACTGGTATGTGGAAACCCGGAAAAAACTGCCGTCCATCGGCACCAGCCTCTACTACGATAATACCCTGTTCCGCATCAGCGAAATAAATCTTATTACCGGCATTATTGCACTTTCAGGGGACGACGGGAGAGTCATTTCCATGCCCGTGCAGCGTCTTTCTCAGCAACACGGAAAATGGAAAATCAATTAGCACCGCGCCGGGGCTGAAAACAAGCCTTACCTTCTACGGTGTATCCTTTTTCAGCTTGAGCGCATTGCTGTCCCGTTCCGTCGTCCATTTCTGCGCACTTGGCATGGTCTGTTTGGTTATGGGGAACTTGTTGATATAGGCTGACGTAAGCGAAAATCCGTCTCCTTTTACAACTTCCCGCCCCACTTTGTACCCGTTATTATTGTTCTGCATCGTGAGCGTTGCTGCGTGTTGTCCTGTAAGCGCTCCGGTAACGGTGATAGAGGCATAGCCGTTTTCGCCAGAACTAGATTGGGTACCGCCCAAATACACATCGTTATCCGCAGCAACTGTTGCGCTTCCGGACATTTTAACCTTCGTACGAGCATCTTGCAGGTATATACCACTTCCTTTCATGGAAGCGGTATTATCGGTTACGGTGCCGCCGCTAAAGGTCAGTGTGCCATTGTAGGGGAGATATATTCCACCGCCATAAGAACCGGTTGTGTTTTCTTTTATGACCGGCGAGTCGCTATCTATAGGTTCAACAGTAAGCTTATGGCTGGAAGAAATTCCGCCTCCGCCGTTGTTTGCCGTGTTGCTGCTAATAACACTCTTGCCTTTCACGGTAATGACGCCCTTGTTGCCGTTAAAATTCATGGCCTCTATGCCACCGCCATATCCAGCAGCTGTGTTTTTGCTGATTCTACCGCCTTCCATAGTAAAGGTACCGTGCATAACGGCAACACCGCCGCCCGAGGCAGTTGCCGTGTTTTTGTCACCATCACCGTCACCGCCGATAGTGCCGCCTTTCATGGTAAAGGTGCTATTACTTGTGACGGCAACACCGCCGCCGTATCCGGCTGTGTTTTTGCTGATGGTGCCGCCCGTCATCGTAAAGATAGCGAAATCGTCGGTATAGCCCGGATTAGGGCCGGTGTCAGCAGTCCCGTGACCGCCAACACATACACCACCGCCTGCATGCCCAAAGTATTGCGCGTTTCCATCAAGCGCTTCATTGTTTTCTATAGAGCCGGCCTTCATCTCGAACGTTGCGCCATCACATACGCAGACCCCGCCGCCTATTGTCGAAAGGTTCGAGCCGCTGCCTTCCGTTTTAACTTTGTTGCCGGTAATTTTCGAAGAGTCTCCTTCCATAATGAACTTAGAGGGATGTCCGCCCCCGCTGACGCAGACGCCGCCGCCCATCGCTTTTGAACCGGCAGCGGTTCCTTTTGTAGTTGCCGTATTGCCGCTTATCGTGCCGCCTTTCATCGTAAACGTTGCACCGGCGTTAACGTATACGCCGCCGCCGCTCGTCTTCAGACCCGCTGATTGCACCGTATTGCCGCTGATGACGCCGCTATGCATGGTAAATTTTGTTCCGCTGCCGCTTACATACACGGCGCCGCCGTTAGTCGCCAAATTGCCCGTAAGCGTGGAGCCGATTATGGTAACGGTTCCTTGACTTCCAATGGCACCGCCATTTCCACCGGTGCCCGCTTTGCAGCCCTCAATCGTGCAGTTTGAAAGCTCTACCTTACTGCCGCCCACAATAAAAATGCCGCCGCCGTTTGCACCTGCGGGAGCCGTACCGCCTTTGAGCGTCAAGCCGCTTAGGATAAGCGTTGCACCGTTTTGCACTTCGAAGATACGGTGTGTTTTGCCGGTTCCATCCGTATTTGCGTTAAGAATGTCGGTATCCTTGCCGTTTTTGCCCCGTATCGTGAGATTTTTGTCAATGGTGATTTTGCCCCAGTTTGCATTTGGAAGTGTGCCGACATTCGTCGCTTTTATTTCGCCCTTTATGGTGATGATATCGTCTGCGGCAGCGTTTGCAACAGCCTCTCTCAGCTTTTTCCACGCCTGATGCGGGTGTTGGGCAGAGGCGTCTATAGTTACGCCTCCTGCACGGGTCAGTGTGTAGTACACCACACGGGTGTCTTCGGTAAATCCCGGTGCCGTGGCTTTAAGAACAACTTTATACTTCTTTATGTCTCCCGGATTAATGGGCGCAGGGAGCTGTATCTCCGTAAGCGGCGAATCTCCCGAACCCTCGCTTTTTTTTGCTTCCATACCGCTTGTTATGTCGTAAACCGTGTACGAAATAGTAACACCGGGCGTATTACATGTCGCTTTAAGCGTTGCACCGTCTTCATCACATCTTATACGATACGGATAAGTCGCTTGGCCGGTTTCTCCCGATGGGGGTGTATACGAGGATGGATTTGTTACCTCAAGCTTTATTTCTCCGACTTCCCTTTTAACGGTACTGCATTTAACCTCGTTTGAACGAAGCCCCGCCGCATCGCTGAGCTGTGCGGTGTATATTTTTGCCGCCGACGAAGGAGATATTTCGATATCCGTTTTATAGTATATGAGCCATTTATCCGTAGACGCCGGGAAGTCAGGCGCGGCTCCCTCATAATCACCTGACCCCAACTGCGTTGCAGTATCTAAAAGCGGATCACCGGGGCTCCAGCTGAATGTTTGGGAGCTAAAATTAATATTTTGAATGGTGTAAACAGCGCTTGCTCCGCCTTCTTTTGTAATGTGCAGCTTTTTAATGTCTTTGTGTACATACTCCGTGCCTATCATGGCATTCATGCCCTTCGCTTGAAATATGAGCACATAGTACCGTTTGCCGCCTACCTGTGTTTTCCCGATACCTTTGTAGTCCAAAGCAGGGGAAGTGTCAGCCTTGAGGTTTAGGCTGAACTTTTGACCGAATACTCTGCCGTCGGCTGCAATCAAGGTAATTTCGGAACCTATGTTGCCGCTCCCCCACTCGTGCGATTGTAAAAAGGCTTGTTTATACGTCAGTATGAGCATATCGTCCGCCGACTGCGTTAAGGTATAGTCCGTGCCGTACGTCGGCTGAGTCGAAAGCCCGGGAAATCTGATAATTTTTCCCGCATCAGCGGGAGAAGTGCTCGGTGTAACGAGCCTAAAGTTTTTAGGATTACGCAGGTTAATCGTAACCGTTACATTGTCGGCGGACGGCACACACAATACACTGGCAGCATTTGTCTGGTATGGCTTATCGATGCTATAGTCCCTCGCAATCACTTCCGCCGACCAATAACTTAAATATTCGTCTATATCTACGGTAAACTGCTTACAGGTTGTACATAAGAGGATTAAACATATTCCGGTTATGATGGTATAAATATTGCGCATGCATTATTTAATAAGACGGTCATAAGAGGTTTGCACTCTTTGGGTTTTAGAGATCTTATCGGTCGGCTGCGGCGCCTTATTGAGTTTACTGAGGTACGCATATAACTTATCAGAAGTATCTTGGCTGATTGCATGTTCCATTTCGCACGCCTCGCGGTCGGCGGTGTCTTCGTCTACACCCAATATATCGGTTAAGAACTTATACAGCGTGTTATGCCGTTCGCGAACATTTTTTGCAACGGCACATCCGCTTTCGGTAAGACGCACCAACCCGTACGGTTCATGCTCGACAAACCCGGCGTCCTTTAACAGGCAAAGACGCTTGTTCACACTCGCCCTCGAAACCCCCAACAAATGAGCGATATCGATTGAACGAACAGCCTCGGAACCGTGCGACAAATCATAAATAACTTCCAAATAATCTTCTTGCGAAGCTGAAACTCTTGCTATCATACGGTTATTATATACCCCTTTAAGTCTGTTTGCAAGTTTTAATTTTCCCGATACCGACTTTCAGTAGCGGCACGGATGCCGTTGGTTATATAAGAAGCGATGGAGCTGTCTAAAAACTTCAGTTTTTGGACAGCCCCGTTACTGATTCACATCCCTACCATCCGTAGCGGTTTTGATACGTCGAGCATTTATTTTTGCGCAGCAACGCCGTAGACGGTATGCATATTTTCAAAAGGAATCGCTTTGTGCTATACTTATCACTATGGCACCTAAAATATGCCTTGTATTGACGGAAAATACAATCGACAAAAATATTCAGTTAATTGAAAGGTACCGCCCATGGATCGACATCGTTGAACTGCGGGCAGACTTTCTTGACCCGCAGGAATTGTTGCATATCCGCAGGTTTCCTAAGCTTGTGCATATACCGGCCATTTTAACCATACGCAGATTTTTAGACGGCGGGACATTCAAAGGCGGAGAAGGTTCCCGTATCACATTATTTGCTCGCGGTCTCGCCTTTGCGGATACCGATCCGCTGAATAATTTTGCATATCTCGACCTCGAATCCGATGTGCAGGCACCGAGCTTGGAAGAAGCCGCGCAGGCTTTTAATATCGGCATTATCCGCAGTCTACACAGTATGAAGGCACCGATTAGTGATATCGCCGCTAAAATACGCGAAATCCGGCGGACGGATGAAGAAATTGTAAAGATTGCATATAAGGCCGATAACCTTGCGAATGTAACGACACTTTTCAAACAAGCACCGCAGTTTAACGGACAAAATATCCTGATTGCGATGGGCAAGTACGGTATTCCTTCCCGTATTTTAGCGGCAAAACTCCATTCTCCGATTGTATATACCATGCCGCGGGAGTATATCGCAAAATATCATTTAGAACAGGAATACATCGATCCTATTACGCTCAGCGACTTATATCGCTTTCGCACAATACATGAAAATACTGCAATATACGGGGTTGTCGGTACGGATACGACAAGGAGCCTGAGCCCCGCTATTCACAATAAAGGTTTTGAACGAAAAGGGATCAACGCTGTCTATATTCCGATTTCAGCTGCGAACACTCAGGAAGCCATTACATTCGCCGATTGTACAGGAGCAGAAGGACTCTCGGTTACCCATCCGTTTAAATTCGATATTATTCCGTTTTTGGATTCGATCGGCCCCGCTTCGACAGCCTGCGGCGCAGTAAATACGGTACTATTTGACGGCGATAAACGGCGGGGCTTCAACACCGATATCGACGGTTTTTCGCGGGCTTTGCAGGAGTTTTTGAACGTCCGGAGCCTGAGGTTTAAACATATCGCCATCATCGGTACCGGCGGAGCGGCGCACGCAATCGCCAATGCCGTACATCTACTGCATGGAAAAGCCTGTATCTTCGGCCGTTCTGCAGAAAAGGTGAAACAACTGGCAGAACGATATAACTTCCGCTGGGCGGTTTTGGATTTGGCATCCGTCCGTATACTGAAAAAATATTCCGACATTATTATACAGGCGACCTCCGTCGGTATGCATGAGAATGAAGATCCGCTTGAATTTTACAGTTTCTCAGGCTCCGAAAAGGTATTCGATGTTATCTATACTCCCGAAAAAACCGCACTCTTAAAACGTGCCGAAGCGGCCGGCTGCAATATTTGCAACGGATACGACATGCTTCGATACCAAGCTTATAAACAATTCGAACTATTTACAGGAGGTTCCTATGAGTAATACAATAAGTGTTGAAGATCAGAAAGTATTGGTAGCCCATACCGCTATCGATAAATTGATTTCCGAGGGGCTCATCCATTCGGGGATGAAGATCGGTCTTGGAACCGGCTCTACCGCAATGCCTGCCGTAAAGTGTTTGGCCGAATATATTGCAAAAGGGAAATTAAAAAACATCGCTGCCGTTCCTACCAGTTTTCAGACATCGATAGCGTGTGAGGAATTCAACATTCCGATTTTTTCCCTCAGTTCGGGACGAATCAACGGCTCGCTGGACTTAACAATTGACGGTGCAGATGAAATTGATTCTAAAAAAAATCTTATCAAAGGCGGCGGAGCGGCATTGCTGCGTGAAAAAATTATTGCGTATAACAGCGAACTGTTCGTTGTTATCGGCGATGAAACAAAGAGCGTCAAAACATTGGGCGTCAATTTTCCGCTCCCCATTGAGATTGTACCGGAAGCACGGCTCAGCATTATGAAAAAACTTGAATCTTACGGAGTCTCAATGATTATCCGCGACGGTATCCGGAAAAAGGGACCGGTTATCACCGATAACGGAAACTTTATTATGGATATAAAATGGCCGGCTCATG